>NZ_JBOHCV010000020.1:0-10579 GCF_050698815.1 Streptomyces sp. | reverse complement strand
CGACCCCGCCGCCCCCGGTCCAGCCCCCGGGCGGCGCCTTCGGTCCGCCGCCGGAGGTCTGACTTCCGCGCTCGCGCCCCCGCCCCACGCCGGGCCACCCGGCCTAAGCAGCGCCGAGTGTCTGTCTGTTGCGCCGCAAGAAGTCGCGCTCGGCCGCGTTGTCCGTACGGACGATCGCCGCCTCGTAGGCCGACGCGGCCTCGGCGGCGCGGCCCAGGCGCCGGAGCAGGTCGGCCCGGATGGCGTGGAGGAGGTAATAGCCGTCGAGATCGAGGCCGTCGACGAGGCTCAGTGCCGCCTCCGGCCCCTCGACCTCGGCCACGGCGACCGCGCGGTTGAGGGAGACGACGGGGCTCGGGGCGAGCGAGGAGAGCTGGTCGTACAGCTGCAGGATCTGCCCCCAGTCCGTGCCGGCCGTGGTCGGCGCGTCACTGTGCACGGCGTTGATCGCCGCCTGGATCTGGTACGGGCCGGGCCGGTCGCGCCGCAGACACCGCCGGACGATGGCCTGGCCTTCCTCGATCAGGTCGCGGTCCCAGCGGCCTCGGTCCTGGTCGGCCAGCCGCACGAGCTCGCCGTCCGGACCGGTACGGGCCGACCGGCGGGACCCGACAAGCAGCATGAGCGCGAGCAGCCCCATGACCTCCGCTTCATCGGGCATCAGCTCGGCGAGTAGGCGGCCGAGTCGGATGGCCTCGGCGCACAGGTCCTCGCGGACGAGTTCCTCGCCCGAGCCCGCCGTGTAGCCCTCGTTGAAGACGAGGTAGACGACGGCCAGTACGGGCCGGAGGCGGTCGGGGAGGTCCGCATCCCTGGGGACCCGGTACGGGATGCGCGCGTCCCGGATCTTGCCCTTCGCCCGGACGATCCGCTGCGCCATCGTCGGCTCGGCCACCAGGAAGGCGCGGGCGATCTCCGCCGTGGTAAGCCCGCCGAGGAGCCGGAGGGTCAGCGCGACCTGGGCGGCCCTGCCGAGCGCAGGATGGCAGCAGGTAAAGATCAGCCGGAGCCGGTCGTCGCGCACGGGGCCCTCCTCGGCACCTTCGTCGGGGGCGGAGGTGGAGGCGGGAGCGTGCAGCAGGGCGGCCTGGGCGTGCCGGTCCTCGCGGGAGGCTTCCCGGCGGAGGCGGTCGACCGCCCGGTTGCGTGCGGTGGTGATGATCCATCCGGCCGGACTCGGAGGCAGTCCGCTCGACGGCCACCGTTGCAGCGCCGTGGTGAACGCGTCCTGGACCGCCTCCTCGGCGAGGTCGATGTCACCGAAGACGCGGACCAGGACGGCGACCGAGCGCCCGTACTCCTCGCGGAACACGCGCTCCATCACCGCCGCGGTCACCCCCGGCATGCCGGCGTCACCCGCAGGATCCGTGCTCCATCGGCCTGACCTCGATCGCGAGGGGGGTGAGCACCCGGGCGAGCTTGCGGCCCCACGCGAGCGCGGCGTCGAGATCGGCCGCCTGGATGACGGTGAACCCGCCGATGTGCTCCTTGCCCTCGATGTACGGGCCGTCGGTGGTGAGCACCTCATCACCCGTCCGCTGCAGCACGGTGGCCGTGCTCGGCGGGTGCAGGCCCCCGGCGAACACCCAGGCTCCGGCCTCCCTGAGCTCGGCGTTCAGGGCCTCCACGTCCCGCATGATCGGGTCCAGGACCTCGGGCGGCGGGGGCTCCCCATCGGGCTGGTAGATGCTGAGCAGGTACTGCTTCACGAGAATCACTCCTTGGCGACCTCACGGCCGGACACCGTGCCGGCCTCTCACCCTCTATACGAACGGCAACCCCTTATATCGACACCCAACCCAAGAACGATCGCGCGCGCCTGTGCTGCGCCCACGCGCCCTGCCCGCCCCGTCCCCGCCACCGGTAGCTTGCTGCCTACCCCCGCAGGAAGGCACGGCATGGGAAGACACGGCGGTAAACCGGACACCAGCGAGTCCGACGGACACAAACCCGAGAAGCCCATCCCACCTCCGCCCCCGCCGAAGAAGTGACCGCATGCGCACCCCCCGCACCCTCGCAGGACTCCTCCGCGCCGAAGGACATCTGGACGATGGCTGGTACGAGACCGTGGCCGGTCTCGACCGCGGGGCGTTCGTGCCCGACCGCATCTGGCTCCGCGGCAACGACGGCTACCGGCCGGTCACCCGCACCGCGCAACCGGAGCGTTGGCGCGAAGCGGTCTACACCGACACGGCCGTCGTCACCCAGGTCGCCGACCCGGACCGTGTCCCCGCCCGCCGGCCCACCAGCTCCGCGAGCATGCCGCGGATGGTCACGCGCATGCTCGCGGCGCTCGACGTCGAGGACGGGCAGCGGGTACTGGAGGTGGGCACCGGAACCGGCTACAACGCCGCGCTGCTCGCCGCCCGCCTCGGCGACGCTCAGGTGACCAGCGTCGAGTACGACCCGGACCTCGCCGACCAGGCGCGTGCCGCCCTGAAACGAGCCGGCTACTCCCCCAAGGTCGTCACGGGCGACGGTGGGCGCGGCGTGCCCGGCGGCACCCCCTACGACCGGGTCGTCGCCACGTACTCCATGCACCGCATTCCGCTCCCGCTCGTCGCACAGACCCGGCCTGGCGGGGTCATCGTGCTGCCGTGGGGCACCGGCCTGTACAACGGCGTCCTCCTCCGGCTAGCCGTCCAGGACGACGGAACCGCCAGCGGGCCGGTCATCGACGACTCCGCGTTCATGTGGGACCGAACGCAGGAGCCCGACCGTGACGTCATGGCCGTCGTCAACGCCGATGCGGCGCGCGCACGTACGAGCCGCAGCGACCTCGATCCGCGCTCACTCCTCGGCGACCCCGACATGGCGTTCGTCGCCGGTGTCCTCGTGCCCGGCACCCGCTACAGCGTCGGCCACGCCGACGACGGCAGCGGCGAGTTCACCGTCTGGCTCGCCGACGCGGGCACCGCTTCCTGGGCGGCCGCCGACTACGAGCCCGGCGCCACCGACTTCGCCATCGAGGAGCACGGGCCCCGCCGCCTCTGGGACGAGGCAGCCGCGGCGTACGCATGGTGGCGGGGGTCCGGCTCACCGGAGCGGACCCGGTTCGGAGTCACGGTGACCCCAGGTGGCCGGCATGTGTGGCTGGACGCTCCCGAGCACACCGTCGACTGAGCCGGCATGGTGGGGTGACTCACAACCGCCCGTACCCGGGTACAGGTCTACCGTCGAAGCAGGCACCGGCAGCCGGCCGCTGCCCGACGAAGTGGACGATCATCATGACGTGGGTACCAGCCGCCTGCACCCTGCCGACCGCCGAGCAGCCGCTGCGCGTCGCGGAGTTCGACGCGCTGTTCAGCGAGTCGCTGCTCGGTGTGAACACCCTCTCCGCCACCCGCCTCCAGCTGGTACTGGACGGCACCGAAGCCGTAGCGGAAAGCGCCCGCGACCTCGCCACGCGGGAGAGCGGCTGCTGCTCGTTCTTCACCTTCGACTTCGCGCGCGACGCCGATGACCGACTGCTGATGGACGTCACCGTCCCCGAAGCGCAGGCCGCGGTCCTCGCGGCGCTGGCCGACCGCGCCCGCGCCGCCCATCGGGCAACCCGCCCGTGACGATCGCCCGCTCCATCGCCCTGTTCGCGCTCGCCGCCCTGCTGGAGATCGGCGGTGCCTGGCTGGTCTGG
The DNA here is from genome assembly GCF_050698815.1 of Streptomyces sp. Lineage (GTDB taxonomy): Bacteria > Actinomycetota > Actinomycetes > Streptomycetales > Streptomycetaceae > Streptomyces. Next base: position 6,945 of record NZ_JBOHCV010000020.1, on the reverse strand, counting down.
CAGGGCGTCCGCGAACACAAGGGCATCGCCTGGATCGGCGGCGGAGTGATCGCACTCGGCCTCTACGGCTTCGTCGCCACCCTCCAGCCCGACGCCGACTTCGGCCGCGTGCTCGCCGCGTACGGCGGGGTGTTCGTCGCGGGATCGATCGCGTGGGGCATGGTCGCGGACGGCTACCGCCCCGACCGGTTCGACGTCATCGGAGCCCTGATCTGCCTCGCCGGCATGGCCGTCATCATGTACGCCCCCCGCGGTCAATAACCGCCCTCGCAACGAGACTCCGTCGTTGGTGGACACGACCGGCTGCTGCACGACAGACCGAAGTCCTCAGCCCCATACACTGATTACTCACTGTAATGCACTCTTGACGCATCGGCAGTGCCGGGGTGATGGTTCGCAAGATGCCGCAATCCATCGCACGCAGGAGACCGCTGTGCCGCTACGGTTCATCGCAAAGGATCCAGAGACCGGGAGCAACGCCAGCCCCACGGTGTGGGTCGACGAGGAGAATGACGACCTGGTGTTCCAGGGGTGGAAGGTCAACGAGACCACCACCCAGGAGTGCCTGTCGGTCGGCAGCATCCCCGACCATGAGACCGTCATCAGGATTCCCGCCCGCATGGTGTCGATCGTCAGGGAGGCGTGCGATGTCGCCGAGCAACGTGCCGAGCTTCACGGAGCTGATGGCTGACTGCCACCGGACCGCTGTCCACCTGGAGATGCGCGACAGTTACGGGGTGGACTACGAGACCGGGGACTTCGCCGCCTGGCGGAAGACGGGCCGCTGGGACAATCCCGAGTACTGGAATCCGTGGACTTCCCTTGTACGCGACGCCGTCGGCCGGGGAGTTGAGATGCGCAGAGTCCGCATCGTCTCCGAGCCTGTCACCGAGTACATCCGCTTCGAGTACGCCGGTACCGTCAACAACGTCTCCGCGGGGGAGAAGGTGCGATGGCTGCCACGCCGGCAAACGTCCGGCATCGCCTTGCCCGGCAACGACTTCTGGCTGTTCGACGGGCAGTTGGTGGAATGGAACCACTTCACAGGTGATGGCGGCCTGGCCGGTCACGAGCTGACCGACGATCCAGACGTGGTCAAGCTGTGCGCCTCGGCCTTCGACACCATTTGGGAACGGGCCATCCCACACGAGGACTTCGCGGTCTGATCCTCACCATGTCGCTCTCACCGTCGTCCAGCGTTCAAGAGGCACGCAAAGCCGTCGCTCAGCGGCTGCGCGAAGTTCGCCTGGACGCTGGGCTGACCGGGCGCGAGATCGCCGCGCGCTGCGGCTGGCACCCGGCGAAGTCCTCTCGGCTTGAGAACGCCAAGGCAGTCCCCTCGGACGCCGACATCCGAGCCTGGTGCGAGGCCTGCAGGGCCGAGGACCGCATCCTCGACCTCATCGCCGCGTCACGATCGGCGGACTCGATGTACGTCGAGTGGCGTCACCTCCACCGTTCGGGCCTGCGCGGCATCCAAGAGTCGTATCTCCCGCTGTATCAGCGCACGCGAGCCTTCCGTATCTATTGCTCGAACGTCATGCCCGGGGTGCTGCAGACCCCGGAGTACGCCGCCGGGCTTCTCTCTGTGATCGCCGACTTCCACGGCACCGGGGACGACTCGGCGCCGGACGCGGCAGCGGCCCGCATCGAACGTTCTCAGGTCATCCGGCAGGGTAGGCACCAGTTCGCGCTACTGGTGGAAGAGACCGTGCTCCGCTACCAGATCGGCGACGTCGCCACCATGGCGGGCCAACTCGGGCATCTCCTTTCAGTGATGGCACTGCCCTCCGTATCCCTGGGAGTGATCCCCTTCGGCATGCGCCGCAGGATCTGGCCACAGGAGACTTTCAGCATTTTCGATGGGGAGACGGTCGAGATCGAGCTGCTGACAGCTCGGGTCATGGTCACCGCCCCGAGCGAACTCGAACAATACGAGAAGGCGTTTCAACGGCTTACCGAACTCGCGGTCTACGGCGACGGCGCCCGGAAGTTGATCAGAGCTGCACTCGACTCCATGGAGTGAATCTCCGCAACTTCTCGCAACATCGTGGGCTCCCGATACTGCCGACTTCTACCGTCAGTTGCCATCCGAACACTGACGATGCAGGGGTCGCCATGCATGCCACACACTCCACTCGCGCCCGCGAGTGGTCGCCGCGCTCAGGACTCGACACCGAGCTTGTCAAGGCCAGTGTGTGGTGGGACGCGCTGAGGGCGCCCGCGTATCTGGGGGACCGTGTGCTCGCTCAGCTCGGCGACGAGTGCGGGGCGGTCATCCGCGATCCGTACGCGCATCGGCTGTACTGGCTCATCAGCCCTGGTACGGCCGCCGGTTGGCACTTCCCGGAGGTCGCACGCGTGCAGGTCCTCGGCGCGGCGAGCTGGGTGGCCGTACCGCCCCGCGACCGGGTCCGCTTGCCCGGGCTGCACTGGGCGCGGCCCGTTGAGGACGGTCGTGTGCTGACCGACCCGGACACGCTGTACGCCACCTTGACGGCTGTCATCGCTGACGCGCTCGGCCCTCGCCAGGGAGTAGCTCCGTGAAGCGCGGCGGCTACTGCGCCTGGCACAAGGGGTGGGCCGAGGACGTCGCGCTGGCGGTCGTCATCGAGCAAGGCTCGGGCCCCGGCGGCAGCGCGTACGCCTGCCTCCCGTGCGCCCGTCCCCTCACCCAACGCCACGACGCACCCGAGATGTTGAAACAGGCGGTCGCCGAGATGGAGGCCCGAGCCCAACAGCCGGGCCAGGCGTCATGAGACAGCGGGCCGCCGTCGTCGGCCACTGGATCGCCATCGCCGCGCTCCTCGGCGCCATCCTCTACGGCTCCCGGCCCAGCCCGTGAGCCGGCCCTCGCAGGCGCACGCCCGAGCACCAGCACGTCTGGTGCACGGCCCGGATGCGGAGATCGTCTCCACTTCATAGCGAAGCGTCCCACCGAGGCCGGCTCCGGCTGTCCGCCAACTCCCCCGTAGCGGACGGCCGGAGTCCTCAGCTTTGGGGTTCAGCAGGTGACGACCGGCGGAGCGAGCGAACTGATTTCGCGGTCAAAGAAATCGAAGAACGCTTCACTGCGATCGTACAGCGCGTCGAAACCGGCCAACGTCTCTTCGATCAGCGCCGGATCGGTGTATCGATTGGCACCGTCCGCATTTCCGTCGTCGTCATAGATGACCTCGTACATGACCGAGTTCCCGAGGATGACGACTTCGGGGACCGGACCGTCTCTCTCGATGTCCGAGATCGTCCGGGCGTCAATCACCCTGATATGGTCCCCCAGCATCACGCGCAGCCGGAGAACGAACGACTCCCACTGCACATACGGAGTCACCGGGAATTCCACGACGCGAAGACGGCGCTGCACGAGATCACGGCGGGCGATCGCCTCGAGTTGCCGGCTGTAGGTTTCGCGCTTCTCTTCGATGAGCGACAGCGCTCTGTCCCATTCACCGGCGGCAAAGGCTTCCCAGCTCGCGAAGCCCCGCTCCTTGAAGTGCTGCCCACGTTCGAGCTTGCTGACGCGCCCGATGTCGCCTTCGTAGAACCGGTAGAAGTCCTCGTGGTACCTCTTCCGATCGAAACGCTCGGAGCCGCCTCTTGAAAATGAATCAAACACTGGGGATATCCGGCTTCGCCGCAATCATCATATTCATCGGGATCACCACGAGTCGTTCGTCGGCGCCGATCGAGGTTCCGGCGGGCAGATTCTTGCCGAGGGAGTCCGTGAGATCCCTGCCGATGACGGCGACATCTCCGTTGTCGAGCTCCCAGATGTCGGGACAGTCGGGGGTATCGGTCGTATTCCCTAACTCCCGGGGCGACTTACCCAGCCGCTGCTTGAATCCCGTCGTCGGGTCGGCTTCCCAAGGCCGTGCCATCCCCATCACCCCTTCGATTGGCTCACAAACCTCACCACCATAGCAGTGAACGTGTCACCAGAACCAGACCGTGGGACCAAGATCGACGGCGCATCTCAGACTGGGCCGGCATATGTCATCAGCAATTATTATGATCCCACGAGAAGAAGATCTCTACCTTGTCACATCCGGCTCGTGGGTGTATGAATGCTTGATCGGAAAGCAGAGTCGTCGCCAACTCGCGGCAGCGGCAAACGTATCCAAAACAATGCCGACAAGCTAGGAAATTGCCGACCCACGCGATCAGAGGAACCGTGGATGGAGTTCACTTCACTCGCACAGACCGCTGGAACAACATTGGTCGCCCTGATGGCGACCGATGCCTGGGAGCGTACCCGCGAGGGGATCACTCAGCTGTGGCGACGGATTCAGCCACATCGGGCCGAAGCTGTCGCCGCCGAATTAGAGATCAGCCGCGAGGACATTGTGGCTGCCCGCACGACCGATGATCAGGAAACACTGAGCGAGCTCAGTTCGCAGTGGCAGGGCCGGTTCCGGCGCCTGCTCGTCGCCCGGCCCGAGGCGGCCGAGGAACTGCACAGGCTGCTTGACGAGCTCGGGCCCCCGGCCACCGCCGCCGGACCGGCGATCACACAGCAGGGCACTGCTTCAGGCCAGGCCCGGATCTATCAGGCCGGGCGAGACCAGCACATCACCGAGCGATGAGTGGCGCGATGGACGGCCGGGCCGAGGACGACGGCCGCGTCTACCAGGCCTCGGGCGACCAGCACATCACTGAGCATCACCACCACGGCCAGGACGGGCCCACCTTGGGCGGCCCCGACTCCGTTCGCCGTCCGACGGTCGGCCGGGCACCTGTCGCACTGCGCGACCGCGCCGAGGTCCTGGAGCGTTTACGGGACAGCGTGGCCCCGGACCGCTGCGGAGAGGTCTACGTACTCCACGGCATGGGCGGCTGCGGCAAGACAGCGGTGGCGCACGCGTTCTTCCAGTTCGCCACCGAAGAACGGGCCAGGGTGGGCCTCTGGGTCAACGCATCCGACCGGGCGAGCCTGCGCGCCGGCATGCTCGCCGTGGCAGCCGACCGCGGGGCCCGCGACGGCGAACTGCTGGCCGCTCGCAACGGATTCCGCCCCGCCGCCGACCTGGTGTGGGAGAACCTCGACCGGTCCGCCGACCCCTGGCTGCTCGTACTCGACAACGCTGACGATCCGGCGATTCTCCGCGACGGCAGCTGGTTGCGCACCAGCCCGCGCGGCACTGTCGTGGTCACCACCCGCCGGGCTGCCGCGCATTGGTGGCCAGGAGCCGAGTTGCAGCACATCGGCGTACTGCCACGCGAGGATGCCGCCTGCGTGCTTCGCGACCTCGCTCCGCACAGCGGCTCGATGGAACAGGCGGCTGACATCGCGGACCGGCTGGGACGGCTCCCGCTGGCGCTCACGCTCGCCGGCGGCTTTCTCTCCCACCAAGTGATCGACCCCTGGACCATGGACACTTACGCACGCCACCTCGAAGACGATGAACGAGTCGCACTCATAGACCGAGGAGCTGACGCCTTGGCTGACGAGGAACCTCGCCAACTGGTCGGCCGGACCTGGCAGCTGACACTCGACGCCTTCGAAGCCCGTGGGCTGCCCGAAGCGGTGTCCCTGCTCAGGCTGCTGGCTCGGCTGGCACCCGACCCGCTGCCGCTTGCTCTGCTGAACTGTCCGGAAATCAACGGCATTCTCCCCCGTGCCCGTGCCGAGACAGCACTGCGAGCGCTGCTCGATCACTCGCTCACCGAATTGGTCGACGTCGGTGAACGCTGCGTACAGAGTCACGGCGTACTGCTCGACAGCGTCGCCGTCGCCACACCGCACGGAGAACTGACCCTGCTCAACGCGACAGCCATCCAGCTGCTCGACGCGGCTGTTCCCGACATCCCGGACGCCGGCCCGTACGACCCCCGGCTGCGGTTACTCGCTCCCCACGCACTCGTCCTGTTGCGACGCGTCACCGATCCGCCGGTCATGGCTGACGCGTTGGCCGTCGCCATCCGGTTGTCCGTCGCTCTGCACCGCACCGGCGACTACCTGTCCGCCTGGGAGACCGCCCGCGCCGCAGCAGCTCTTGGCGAGGAGGCTCTCGGCTCGGAGCACCGCTGCGTACTGGCCGCGCACTCACGCACTGGCCGGGCGCTCTTCCGGCTGGGGAAATACGCCGAGGCCGAGCTGCTGCTCGTCCGCGTCCGCGCCGCTCAGGAGCGGCTGTTCGGCCCCGACGATCCGGACACCCTGGACACCGGTCACGGTCTCCAGCTCGTGCTCAGCAATCTCGGGAAGCGAGAAGAAGCACTCGCACTTCTCCGCTCCACGGTGGCCGGCCGACGCACGGCGCTGGGCCCGTCGCACCCCCTGACCCTGCGTTCCCGGGCGAGCCTCCTGACCATGCTGTCCGCATCCGAGCTGACCGGCGAGGACGACGGCGCGCTGCTGTCCCTGCCCCAGGAGTGTGCCCGCTACCTCGGCGCCGACCACACCGTCACCCTGGGCGCTCGCCACAACCACGCCTGGGCCCTGTACGTCATGGGCCGTTTCGACCAGGCCGACGCCGAAGTCCGGCGGGTCGCCGAGGAATACCTGCGCCGCTTCGCGCCCGACTACCCCATCGCACTGTCGGCCCGGCAGCTCCTCGCCCGAACTCAGGCCGCGCTCGGTCGCGTTGACGCAGGCGTCGATCTGATGGCTGATGTCGTGACCAGACGTGAACAGGGCCTTGGCTTCGACCACCCCTTCACGGTCGCCAGCCGGGAGCTCCTCAACGAACTCAGGTCCGGACAATGGCGCCCGCCCCGACCACCCGCTCAGGAGACCCCGGACTGACTCAGCGCGCGCACCCCGCCGACACGGTGCGTGCGCCCTCCGGGCCGGAACCGCGCCACGGCTTCATCACACCTAGAGCACTGTCGGAGTGCGGGTTTCACGTAGTACTCCAGCCGTAGTTGTGGATCTTCATGGTGTTGCTGTGCGGCGGCGCCCGACCTCGCCTACGGCTCCGACATCGCCAGCATCGGCCTGACCAT
>NZ_JBOHCV010000019.1:0-3959 GCF_050698815.1 Streptomyces sp. | reverse complement strand
GACGATGAGGGGCTGGGCCGCGACGTCGCCACGGACCAGGATGCTGTCGCGGACGTAGGCGAGGGTGTTGTTCCAGCTGTCGGCCAACGCGGGTGTGGCGGGTGTGAAGCTGGTGAAGTACGGGCCGGGCTGACCGGGCTGACCGCTTCCGTGCGGGGCGTCGGCGACCTCGGCCAGGAGAGGCAGGCCGAGCGTCACCGTACGGACTTCGGCGTCCAGAGCGTGGGAGGAGTAGGGGAGGTCGCCCTGGGTGGCGATGAAGGCGTCGCCGGGTCCGAACCGTTCCTCGCCGCGCTCGTAGCGCTGCTCGACCCTCCCGGCCTCGAGGTGGGCGATGGTCAACGCCCCTGAAGCGTCCGCGTCGAAGTGGAGGTCGGCAGGCATCCGCAGGAGTCCGACGGCGAGGGCGCCCGCGTCGGTGTGGGCGAACTGAAAACGCGGGCTGTCGGAAGCGACACCGATCCGCACCCTCATGCCGTAGGCATCCGTCAGGTACTGCCGTGCCGCCGACGGGTCGGCGGTGGAGAGCTCGCTTCGAGCGAGCGGCGACGCCCGCGGATGAGTGTCGCTGGTGCCAGCCATGGTGTCCTCTCTCGACTCGGGCCGGTTCAGGTGCGCAGGGTGAGGCTGGGCGGCCGCCTGTACGCCTCCTGGTAGGCGGTGGAGAATTCGCCGGGCGTGGTGAAGCCCCAGCCGGCGGCGATCGCGTCGACCGTTGTGACGGCGGGGTCGGCGGCCTGGAGGTCTCGGTGGGCGCGCTCGAGGCGGACGCGGCGCAGGTAGCCCAGCGGGCTGGTGTCGTAGTGGTGGGCGAAGGCGGACTGCAGTGCCCGGGGGGAGGCGGATGCGGCGTCGGCGATGTCGGACAGGGTGAGGGGCCGGTCGGCGTGCGCGTCGATGAACGAGGCAGCTCTGTGCAGCGCCGCCGGTCCGGCGTGGCCGGGGCCGGGCCGGTAGTCGGCGGTCATGGTGGTGTTGGGGAAGGTGCTCAGCGCCGCCGCGCCGAGCAGCGCGCGCGTCCGGGCCTGGACCAGCGGCGCGGACATCGGGCTGCCGGGAGTCTCCAGCTGGTGGGCGACGAAGCCGACAGTGGAGCGCCAGAACCGGTCCATCGCCGGCGAGACCGGCTTCAGCCCGGTGAAGTGCACATCACCGGGCCACTCCTGCTCGGTGGCGGCCCGCTCGGCGGCGTCCAGCGGGATCGACAGGATTTCCGCGCCGAGGGGGCCGAGACTGACGTCGATCGGCATCCCGACGGGGTACATGGCTGCGTCGCCGACACCCAGCCGGTCCTCACGGTCGCCCCAGGTGATGCTGATGTTGCCGGTGGTGGGGAAGATGAACAGCAGGTAGTCGAAGGGGTCGCATTCGGCGGTCATCCGCAGCGAATGCACGAGGCGGTCCAGGCTCATGCCCCCGGCGCTCGTCCGGCGGACGTCGAAGGTGCAGTCCTCCGCGCCGCGGCCCCTTGGCCGGTACCCGACATACATCTCGTTCATCACCGCGTGCGCGGCCGCGGGGTCCGATGTACTGAACTCGGACCGCTGCACGGACGGCCGCTCGCTGTGTACGGACTGTATGGGCATGGTTCACCTCCACCACCCCACGGATGGGCCGGTCCTGCCCACCCCGCCCTTTCGACCGTACTCCCGGCCGGCGGGCTCGGCAGGGCTCGGCGCCGGCCTCAGCCGACGTGGACGCGGGGGCGCCGGGCGCGGTCCGGTTCGGCTTCGCGCAGCACCTCGCGGGTCACCGGGGCGACCTCTCCCTGCCCGAAGAGGAAGAACTTCACGAAGTGCGAGAGGGGGCTGCCCTCGGTCCACTCGAAGTAGATGTTCGGCCGCCGGCCCGTCACGTCGCGTACGTGCAGGAGCAGTGCGGCGAGGGCGTTGGGAATGGTCGAGCTCTCCAGGGTCAGTACCCGGTAGCGGTCGTGGAGCACCGTTCCGGACACGCTCAGGTCGGACTCGAACTCCGAGGGGTCGCGGACGGTGACCTCGATGAAGACGAGGTCGTCCTCGGGCGGGATGTCGTTGTCGTCCCGGATCTGCTGCAGCTTGTCGCGGTACTCGGCCGCGTCACGCGCTTCGGGTTTGTTCGCGATGAACCGGCTCCTGCGGTGGGAGACGTCCCGGACGAAGCGCTCGGCCATGGGGTCCAGGGTCACGCTGGTGACCCGCAGTTCGAAGGCCCGCCTGATCCGGGACAGCAGCGACACCGCGATGATCGCGCCGATGAAGCAGCCGCCGATCTGCACGCCGTCGGGCCGCTCGATGATGTTGGCGCCCGTCGTGTAGAGGAAGACGGCCGCGATCAGCCCGAAGGCGGCGGTCCAGCCGTGCTGACCGGCCCGCCGCGCCGCGATGGTCGCGGCGATCGCCGCGGAGGTGATGAGGACCAGGACGCCGGTGGCGTACGCGCCGCCCTGGGCGTCCACATCGGCGTCGAAGATCCAGGTCACCAGGAAGGCGATGGCGAGGAAGACCAGCACCATCGGGCGCACGGCCCGTGCCCAGTGCGGGGCCATGCCGTACCGGGGCAGGTAGCGGGGCATCAGGTTGAGCAGCCCGGCCATGGCCGAGGCGCCGGCGAACCACAGGATGGCGATGGTGGCGATGTCGTAGACGCTGCCGAAGCCGTTGCCCAGGTACTGGTGGGCCAGATAGGCCAGCGCCCGGCCGTTGGCCTCCCCACCGGACTCGAACTTCTCCTGCGGGATGAGAAAGGTCGTGATCACGCTGCTGGTGATCAGGAAGGCGCTCATGATGACCGCGGCCGTGGTCAGCAGCTTCTTCGTGCCCTTGATCCGCCCGGCGGGCCGCTCCTCGGAATCTCCGGGATCTCCCTCGACATGGGGCATCACCGCCACGCCGGTCTCGAAACCGGACAGGCCCAGTGCGAGCTTGGGGAAGACCAGCAGGGCCACGCCGACCATGGCCAGCGGACTGCCGTGCTCGGCGGTCAGCGCGTCGGACCAGTCGGTGACCACCTGCGGCTCCGTCATCACGTGCCACAGCCCCACCGCCACGACCACCACGTTCAGCGCCAGGTAGACCCCGACGAGTACGACGGCGATCCCCACGGCCTCGGTGAACCCCTTGAGGAACACCGCCCCCAGCAGAGCGATCAGGATCAGGGTGATGACCACTTCCCGACCGTGCAGGACGTCGGCGAGATTCGGGTTCTCCACCACGTGGGCGGTGGCGTCCGCGGCGGACAGCGTGATGGTGATCAAGAAGTCGGTCGCCGCGAATCCGAGCAGCACGAGGACGAACAGCTTGCCCTGCCAGAAGGACAGCAGCCGTTCCAGCATGGCGATCGAGCCCTGACCGTTCGGGCTCTCCTGCGCCACCCGCCGGTAGACCGGCAGCGCGCCGGCGAGGGTCACCAGGACCAGCACCACCGTGGCCACCGGGGACAGCACTCCCGCCGCCAGAGCGGCGATGCCCGGCTGGTAGCCGAGTGTCGAGAAGTAGTCCACACCCGTGAGGCACATGACCCTCCACCAGCTGTGCCGGCGATATGACTCGGAGGGCTGGGCATGCGGACCCGGCTGCTGCTTGACCCTGTCGGCCAGCCCCTCGAGCAGCCACGCGCGGAACCGGTGCCCCGCCGTGGGCGGCCCGGACTCCGGACGGATGGAGCTGGCCACTGGTACTCCTGTCGCTCTGCCGTGCGGTGCGTGGGCACGGGCGCAGTCGCGCACACATGAGCGTAAAGGCAGGTCAACGGACCGGGCCGCTGCGGCGCGACGACGAACGGACTCACAACCCGGCCGGACGGTCCCCCTCGGCGCGGCAGGAGAGGTAGTGATTACTCATGTGTACGGCCAGGGCTCCGTTCGAGAATCCACCCGGCCGTACCGGAGGGCTCTCGCACTGACCGGCGGGATGTTCCTGAGTGAGGAATGGTGACCAGGTGTCGGTTTCCCGTCGGAAGATGCTGACCTTTACCGCTGC
>NZ_JBOHCV010000018.1:0-3951 GCF_050698815.1 Streptomyces sp. | reverse complement strand
GCCGGGTGCCGTGCCCGCCGCGCGCGGCGGCGGCGCGCAGCGCGCTCGGGGTGCGCGCGTAGATCTCCCGCATCGTGTCGTTGAACTGCCGGACGCTCGCGAAGCCCGCCGCGAAGGCGATCTCGGTGACCGGCAGCGGAGTGGTCTGGAGCAGCACACGTGCCGTGTGCGCGCGCTGCGCGCGGGCGAGGGCGACCGGGCCGGCGCCCAGCTCGGCGGTGAGCTGGCGCTGTACCTGCCGGCTGCTGTAGCCGAGCCGGACGGCGAGCCCCGCGACGCCTTCACGGTCCACGACACCGTCCCCGATCATGCGCATCGCGCGGCCGACCATGTCCGCCCGTACGTTCCACTCCGCCGAACCGGGCACCGCGTCCGGGCGGCACCGGCGGCACGCGCGGAACCCCGCGCGCTGCGCGGCCGCCGCGGAGGGGTAGTAGCGCACGTTCTCCCGTTTCGGAGTGACCGCGGGGCAGCTCGGACGGCAGTAGATGCCGGTGGTGCGTACGCCGAGGAAGAAGACCCCGTCGAAGCGCGCGTCCCGGCTGCGTACCGCCTCGTACCTGCTGTCGTCTGTCATCACGCTCCCAGTGTGCGCCCGCCCGCAGGGCTCACACTCGCGGAAATCGGACACGGCCGTCAGCCGCCCGTGCGGCCCGCTTCCGCCGCCCGTACCGCAGCAGGACGAGCGCGATCAGCAGGTAGGGGAGGGCCGCGAGGACGAAGAGCGTGCTGTGATCCCACCAGGCGGAGCCCAGGCCGTAGGCCGCGACCAGCAGGACCGAGAACACCTCCGCGCCGAAGCCCGCCAGGGAGCTGACGGTGGCACGGGCGCGGTCGGTGACACGGTCCTGGAGGAGCGCGTCGCACGTGACCATCGCCCACTGGAAGATGCCGAAGGCCAGCGCGAGCAGCGGTGTGGCCGCCGGGCCGCCGACCGCTCCCGCGGCCAGCGCGAGGGCCGCCACGGCCAGCGCGGGCGCGAGCAGCCGGTGCGTGCCCCGGCCGGCGCACCAGCCACCCACCGCCACTCCCGCTGTGACGATGAGGATCAGCGGCGGCACCGCCGCGTCGCTGACGTCCATGGACTGCACCAGCAGCGGAACGTACTCGTCGATCATCAGCGCGCCTGTCACGGCCGAAACCAGCAGCACAGCACGGAGGGCGGCCCGTGAGGCGCGCAGTTCGGCGAGTCCGGCACGGAGCACGGCGCGGAAGCCAGGGTCCGCGGCCACGTCCGCGTCGCGGTCACCGTCACCGTGACCGTCAGGGCTGCTGAGCGCACCGCTCCGCGACTCGGGGAAGGACCGGCCGACCAGCGCGCCGAGCAGGCAGACCGCGACGCTGGCGAAGCCCACCGCCGGATAGCCGCCCGCGCCCAGCACGGGACCGGCGAGCGCGGTCGCGGCCATCATCGCCGTGGTGCCCAGCGCCTGTGAGCGGCCGTAGAGGCGGGCGTAGGAGCCTGCCGCGTCCGCCCGTGCCAACTCCTCGTAGAGCAGGGCCTGCAGGGTTCCCGAACGCAGCGAACTGCCCGCGCCCCACAGCACGAAACCGGCCGCGAACGCGGCATAGGAGGGCAGCCAGGTCCACAGTGCGAAACCGGCACCGCTCAGCAGGGGCGCCAGCACCAGCAGCCGGCGGCGCGAGAAGAGGTCGGCCCACATCCCGGACGGGACTTCCAGGGCGAAGGTGACGCACGACCAGATGATGAAGAGCGAGGAGATCTCGGCAGCGGACAGCCCCGTCCGGGCGAACAGCAGCGCGTAGACGGGGTAGAGCAGGATCAGGTCTTCGAGGAAGGCGTACGCGTAGAGCCTGCGGGTGAGCCGCGCCACCGCTCTCGAAGGTGCGTCCGTGGGAGTTCTCGTGGAAACTCAATGTCGCTGGACCATGCCGCCAGCGTACGGGAGAACGGGCGGCTACGGGAGTACGGGCGACGACTCCGGCAGCCGCTGGAGCAGTCCCCAGGTGAACTCCGCGATCACCCGGTGCGGCACCCCCGCCTCGTCCGGGGCGGTGCAGGCCAGCCGCCAGCGGCCGGGCGCCGAGCCCTCCATCGGCCGGGCGGGGGCGAAGGCGCGGGCGGCCTCGTCGACGGTGCACGACCACGGGACCAGGTCCCGCACCGTACGCAGCTCGGGTCCGGCCGCGCCCGGGGCGCGTACCAGCCACTCGGTCACGACACCGCCGCCCGGAACCGTCAGCACCTCGAAGCGCAGGCCGGGCCAGAGTGGCACCGGCCAGGTCAGGGCCTGGCAGTCGAGGTCGCCGATCCCGCGGCGCTCGGTCTGCTCCGGCGGGCCGAGCACCGACCGGTAGCGGCCGACCGCACTACGGGCACGGGGTGAGCGCACCATGGCCTGCCAGCGCCGGTTGGCCTCCCGCATCTCCGGGCGCCCGGCATCCAGTTCGCGCAGCGCCTCCGCCACCAGGTCCGGCTGGAAGTCGGCCATTCTGCGCAGCAGGACGAGCTGGAACTCGCGGGGGCCGAACGGCCGCGACGGGGTCACCGGCACCACGCGCCCCTCAGTCGCGGCGGACGTGCTGGAGGGTGACGCGGGCGCGGCGCAGCCGCCGCCGCAGCGGGCCGTAGGTGTCCGCAGTCAGCTCCAGCCCCGCCGACCGGGCCACGGACTCGGCGACCTGCGGCACACTCAGCTCGTCGGTGTGCAGATGCGTGGCGAACTCCGGTCGCCGCAACCCGTCCAGGCAGCGGTCCACCTGCCCGATCGCCCACGTCTCCCGGCGCACCCCGCGCAGTCCCCGCCGGTGCAGCCGCCGCATGACCGTCTCCCGCGAGGCGAGCAGCGCGGAATGACGCACGTCGTGGCCCTCGTCCCGCAGCCTGCCGACGATCTCCTCGAAGTACCTCGGCTCGACGAGAGTCATCGGCACGATGACCGGACCGCTGCTGTGCCGCCGGAGCAGGTCGTCCAGCACCTCGAAGACGCCTCGCCGCCAGGCCCGGTAGTCCTGGTAGTCGGGCCGCGCCTCCCGCGGCAGCATCCGGTGCAGCCCGCTTCCCAGGTGCTCCGGGTCGGAGACGACGCTGCCCGGCAGCCGTCGGTGCAGCTCGAAGGTGGTGTGCGTCTTGCCACCGCCGAAGGGGCCGTTGATCCACAGAAGCATGGCGGAGACGGTACTCCCCGTCCCCGCCACGTCCTTCCCGCTCACGTCACAGGGTCGTCACGGCGTCCGGCGCGGTCCGCGCTTGCGCTCCATCATGTGGCGGCCGAGCGCCTGCTGCTGCTTGGACTTGTGCTTCTGCTCGGCCCGCAGCCTCGCGTCCGTACGGGCGGCGAGGCGGGCGTTCTCACGCAGCAGCTTGCGGTAGCTGGCCAGCTGGCGGTGCGGCAGCGTTCCGTCGTCAACGGCGGCGAGCACCGCGCAGTCCGGTTCCGCCTCGTGCCCGCAGTCGTGGAAGCGGCACTCCCCCGCCAGCGCCTCGATCTCGGCGAAGGTCTGTCCGACGCCGTCGTGCGCGTCCCAGAGGCCGACGCCGCGCAGGCCGGGGGTGTCGATGATCACCCCGCCGCCCCGGGCGGCGGGCAGTGGCAGCAGGTCGCGGGTGGTGGTGGTGTGCCGCCCCTTGCCGTCGCTGTCCCGGATCGTCCGTACGTCCTGCACCGACTCGCCCAGCAGCGCGTTGGCCAGTGTGGACTTGCCCGCACCGGACTGGCCGAGCAGCACGGTGGTGCCGCCTGCGATGACGGCGGCCAGCACGTCGATTCCGTCTCCGGCCTCCGCGCTGACGGTCAGCACCTGGACACCGGGGGCGGACTCCTCGACGTCGGCGGCGAGCTGGCCCAGGGTGTCCGGGTCGTCGACGAGGTCGGCCTTGGTGAGGACGACCAGCGGCTGTGCGCCGCTCGTCCAGGCCAGGGCGATGAAGCGTTCGACGCGGCCGAGGTCCAGGCCGGCGGCGAGGGAGACCGCGATGAGTGCGTGGTC
>NZ_JBOHCV010000017.1:0-7179 GCF_050698815.1 Streptomyces sp. | reverse complement strand
CTACCAGCCGACGCATCCGACGATGGTCGAACGGGCCTAGCGCAATCCCGCCGCACGACGGCGGAAAGTGGCAGCGCACAACTGCCGAGCGGCCTGGAGACGCCACCCCAGTGCCGTCGCAAGAGGCTGTCGGATCTTCGCGCGAGGCGTTGACGGATCTCGCCGCACAGACGATCACGTGGGTCGAGCGCTACGTCCGCGACCGGCGCGACCGCGCCGCCGGGCGGCGGGCCAAGGTGCGGAGATCGCGCTCCAGCGGGTGTCCTTGTACCGGTCGTCGCGCGCCCACCACTTCGTCGCGATGACCCGTTTCTGTCCTTCGGCGTCGACGAAAGCCGTGCGTCCGTGCACGCACTGGTGGTTGTCGAGCAGGAATCCCCGGCCGGGCCGGTCGAGCCGCGTGTAGGTCGACCCCGGCGCGCCCGGCCGCGTGTGGTCGATTAGGAACCCGACCGCGCGAACCAGGTGCGGGTCCGCCCTCCCGGCGAGGACGTCGAACTCGTCGTTCGGCCCGCGGAAGAACCCCGTCGGATGCCCGTCCCTCACGTCGAGCACCGGGAACGTCCACCGCGCTCCATCGGAGCGGCGCACAACCGCGACGGCATCAGCGGCGAACAAGCACGCGAAGCCTGGCTCGTCGAGGCGCCACAGGTCCAGCGCGAGGCGGACCACGTTCTGCATGTACGTCACGGCGGCCACGGACGGCGCGCTGTCGGCGCACAGCCCGGTCACCGCGAGTACGCCGGGCAGCGACAGCCAGCCGTCCTGGTGCGCGGCCAGCGCCTGGCACGACAAAGCGCGCGGTACGCCTTCCGCCTGCCCGGCGTCGCGGATCTTTGTAGTGCCGTCGGCCACGTCCTCCCAGTTGTTCACCGGCCACCGGCACGGCACGCGGTCGCGCAGCTGTGACCCGATGTGGATCAACTGGTGGCTGCCGTCGGGAACGCGGTCCGGCCGGAACTCGAAGGCGACCACCCCGAAGCGACTGTGGAAGCCAGCCGCCAGCGCGTCGACCTCGTCGGAGGTGAGGTGGTAGGGGTCCTCAATGACGACACGTGGCGCCTCGACTGCGGGCTCCTCGGTCGCCATCGGCAGCGTGCCCGGGTCGACGCCCAGGTGTGCTGACGCCACGGCCAGGAACTCTTCGGGGACAGCGCCATGTACTTCACGGGACATTGACGGATTCCCTGTCAGTTGGAGTGCACGGCCAGGTCGGCTGTGAGCCTGAGCGGATGGCTGCCGCGATCGAAGCGACGGTCGGCCGGCGCACCACCTGGCGCAGCGACAGCTGCTCGTACCCCCGAGCGCGCAGGCGGTTGACCAGGCGCGCCAGGAGGAGCGAGTGGCCGCCTGCGCCGAAGAAATCCTCGTCGGGGCGCGGCCAGCCTTGGCGCACGACGTCGCGCCAGACCGTGGCGACCTCGAGTTCGACCCCGTCATAGTCGGACGGGGCGGTCTGGCTAGGTTCCTCGACGCGGCGCAGCAGCGCACGCCGGTCCACCTTGCCGTTCGCTGTCGTATCGAACCGTTCCAGCACGGTGACCGATGCCGGCAGCATCGGCGCTGGCAGTGCCGCCCGCAGCGACTCGCCGACTGCCGACCCGTCGCCCGTCACGAACAGCCGCAGCCGTGGCTCTTCGGTGTGGTCGTCGAGCACCGCCACGGCGTCCGTCACGCCCGGAGCGCGCAGGGCGACGGCCTCGATCTCGCCGAGCTCGATCCTCCACCCGTTGACCTTGACCTGCTCGTCGGTCCGGCCCGCCACGGACACCACGCCGGAGGCGGACACCACGCCGAGGTCGCCCGTCAGGTATGCCGGGACCCGCAGCCCGCCGAGGTCCAGGCAGACGAAGGGGGAGCCGATCCCTTGCCCGGACAGGTAGCCGGCGGATAGGCCCGGACCGGTGATCGCCAGTTCGCCGCGTACCCCGGCGGGCAACGCGCCGCCGAACGAGTCGACGGCGACGACGCCGGCTCCCGCAACCGGTGTGCCGGCGGTGATAGCTTCGGGGTCGGTGACCAGCCCGGCCGTCGCGGTGGCCGTGGCCTCGGTCGGCCCGTAGAGGTTCCACACCTCGGCGTCAGGCCAGCCGTCCCGCAGCCGGGCCACCAGAGCCGGTTTGAGGGGCTCGCCACCGCATAGGAACCGCCGCACCGGCAGTCGTCCGTCCACCCCGCCGACCAGCACGGACAGGTAGCTCGGCACGCAGTTCAGCACCAGCGGGACGCACGCCGCGGCGAGTTCGGAGCACACGGCCACGATGTCGAGGCGGTCGGCCTCCAGCATCCACACACAGCGCCCGGCGTACAGCACGGCGAGCGTCTGCTTGAGCGAGGCGTCGAAGATCGGGCTGGACAGCACCGGCATCTCCGCGTCGTCCGCCAGCCACGTCTCTGCCGCCCAGCGGAGGTAGTTGTCCACACTGGACCAGCGGATGCCGACCAGCTTGGGGAGACCCGTCGACCCAGAAGTGCGCAGCAGGTACGCGTGCCGCTGCGGATCCACTGGCGCCAACGGCCGCCCGGTCCCGTACGGCACTTCGCTCAGCGCGATGGCACGGCAGTCCGTCGAGAACCGCGCCTTCGTGCCGAGCAGTACGAGCCTCGCGCCTGAACGTTCCACCGCGTCACGCAGCCGGTCATGCGGCTCGTCGGGCGAGAGCGGAAGGAACGTCCCGCCTCGCCCAGCCACGGCGAGCAGCGCCGCGAGCGCGGCGGGTTCGTGGTCCGCGATCACCGCGACCACGGTGCCGGGCGACAGTTCGCCCAGGGCGGCAGCGATGCCGTTCATGTGTTCGGCGAGTCGGGCGTACGTCCATGTCGTGGCGCCGTGTCGCACCGCCGGCGCGTCAGGGGTGGCGGCGACGTGGGCCTGAAACCTATCCAGCAGCGAAGTTGCGGGCGCTCTCTGGGCGGTGAGCTCGCGTGCGAGTTCCTTCGCGCGGTTGGGCGGCAGGAGCGCCAGATCACACAGCCGGTATTCGGGACGCCGCACCAGGTCTCCGAACAGGGCGCCCCACATCGAAAGCAGCCCCGTGGCGGCGGCCGACTCCCCTCGCAGCACAACCGCGTCGCCGCGGCAGTGCACGCCGAGCGTGATCAACCCGTCGACCGGGTACGACCAGGACACCAGCGTCCAGCGCGGCGGCAGTGCGGGACCACCACTGGTGTCGAGCACGATGGCGGGGCGATCGCCGTGGAGCGCCGGCCCGCCGGCCATGGACGCCGTCCGCGCACGCTCCTCCGCCCGCATCCGCAATGCCGTCAGCGCGTCCTCACGCGGGTCGAGCCGCCACGGTGCGGGCACGACCTGGGTCAGCGGGCCGACCACGTCCGGCAACCCCATGAGCTCGCGCGCGTCGCAGGTGATGCCGACCGACTGGGCGGGCAGGCCGAGCCTGCGCACGACGGCGTCGAGGGCGAGGTGCGCGACGTCGGCGACGTCGGTTCCCGCCTCGGCGGCGACGGCCTCGGCCTGCGCCCAGTCGAACTCGAGCGGGACGGGCTCGTCTGTACCGGCAAGCGGAATCACGTCGGCGAGGGTGACGGCGCCATGCGGGACGCGCATCGCTGCGCTGGCCCAGAACGCAGCCTCCTCGGCGAGTTCGCCGGACCTCGCCATCGCGTTATGCCCGGCCGCGATGTCGAAGAAGTCCAGCTGCCCGGCGGGGCGGCCGGCAACTGCGGCAAACAGCAACCCCATCGACCCGGCGTCGGCGAAGAGGGTGTCACACCCCAGCGTCAGCCGCGTCCCTGTCGCAGTTGGCGCGAGGTCGACCTGCAGCGTGCCGGCTGTCATCCTCAGGCCATCGGCCGCTTCTATCCATTGAGGGCATGTCGGCTGCTGCCTCGGCACCAACAAGCCCTCGACCTCGACCCGCCGCGCGGTCAGTACTGGTGCGCCCGCCACGCTGTCCGCCAGTGCCGCGCCTAGTTCCGTCGGTGAGGCGACGGGGACCTCGACCACGACCTTGAGTCGCCGGGCTCCGGCACTGAGGGCTGACCGCTGGAACGGGCCCAGGTCGTGCGCGGCCGTCACGTCCGTGCTCATAGGCGTTCCGCCACGAGGTCGGCGTGCGATTCCGCGATCTTGAGCAGGATGCGGCGAGGCCCTGTGTAGGCCCGCCGGCCGTGCGCACACAGCATGTTGTCGACGATCAGTGTGTCACCCTCCTGCCAGTCGAACTGGACCGTGCAGGACTCCACGAGGTCGTTGACCACGGTGATGATCTCGGGATCGATCTCACCGCCGTCACCCCAGAAGACGTTGTTCGGCCACAGTTGGTCGTCGGTGTCCTCCGGCGAGGTGGACAGCGCCTCTCGGATTCCGTCGTCCATGCGGGAAATGTGGAATCCATGGGCGTAGTTGAACCACACGTCGTCGCCGGTGATCGGGTGGCGCACAATCGCGGGCCGGATTTCGTAAGTGCGCAATTGGTCGTCGCCGATCCATTCAGTGCGCCTTCCCTCGGCCGCGCAGATGGCCTCGACCTCTTCACGGCTTTCGGTCTCGTACGACCGCTGCCACGTCCGGTTGTAGCCGTACCCGCGCACGTACAACAGGCCGCGCCGGGCGAACTCGGCGCGAATCTCGGTCTGCATCTCGCGCAGGAGCCTGCGGTTGTCGGTCAGCGGGGTCTGCCCCCGGTCCTGCGGTGCCGTCGCGCAGTGGAAGAACAGCAGCATCGGCCAGTCGTGGGCGTAGCAGAACTCACTGTGCTGCCGGATCTCCAGCTCCTGCGGGTACTCGCTCGCCGTGTAAGTGGTCATGTCCACCCGGCTGCGGATGGCCGCGCCACCGCGGTAGTCGACGAGGTGCTCGGTGAAGGCGGCAACGGTTGCGTCGAAGTCCGGCTTCCCCGGCGACCGCAGGAGCAGGGCGCCATGCCGGTGAAGGTCGGCGCGCAGTTCGTCCCGATGCGCGGCCACCCACACCGGAACGTCGAGGTCGCGGTCCGCCTCGAACACGAGTGGAATGTGTGCAGGGTTGTAGGCCGTACGCTTCGCTAGGTCGGAGAATGGGGTCGGCACCGCTCGGGTGCCAAGCTTGGTGAACTTGCCCATCGCCATCCGCTTCAGTTCCTTTACCCCGACGATATTCCTTGTCCGGGAACAAGGGTATTTCTAAGTTCGGGAGCGCGCCCGGCGAATTGATTTGGACTGCGCATTCCCTTCCAAGCACCGTCGGAACGGCAAATGCCACGCTTAGCTCAGTGCTGTCCGCATAACTATCCGCACGTTGGGATCGAACTTTCCCCACCCGGCCGGGCGCTCAAGCTCCCTTCTCCCAGAGCGAAGTCTGGGCTCAGGTGTCCGGTCAAGTGGAGGATGCTCCACCTTGCACCATCCGGGAGGGCCCTCCCCGCTCCTACCAAGAGTTGAGGAGAGGGTCCTCGCGTGTCCGCCAACGACACGAGCGTGAACATAAACGCGAATCCCCGCCATCACCATGCCGGGTTGTCGCTACCCGCCAACTACGTCGTCAGAACGAGTGTCGTTCAACACCGCTGACGTTCGGCGGTGGGATCACGATGCAGAACGGCTCGCCGTCGGCGTTCACCTCAGGCCGGAAAGCTCCGGGCGTCTTCTCATGTCGAATACCAGCGGGACCGACCCCAGTGGGATCGTGGGCCTTGGGAAGTCGACGACGGCGTCGGAGGGAGGGTGAGGGTGGCATGCCCTGGAACATCAGGCCCGAAGCCCTCTGTGCCGAACCAGGCGAGCTGCATCACGCCGACATGACGCAGCCGAGTGAGACGTCCCGGTCTTCACCTAGGAAGTCGTCCTCGGTGCCGTTGATCGGCTGCTGCGTGTACACACCTCCGTCTGCTCCATCGACCACGAACGGGCCCATCAGAACGGGCGAGTCGACGCTCACCAGCGCTTCCGACTCGATGTGCCAGTACGGGATCGTCCAGGTATCCGGCCGCACCCGTTCCTGGACGACGTACCCACCGTCTTGGACTGCGGCTTCGAGGTCACCGGGCCAGTCGGCCTCGGACGTGAGGTGGCCGACAACCAAGCCGCGTGAGCCGAAGAGGTTGCCCGGCTTGAGGACGGCGTGCTCGCGATTCAAAGCCGCCCACTCCACAGGGTCAACTCGGCCCTCACCCCTGCGGACAGGCCCATCCTTGAGGCGTGCAGTCCACGGGACGTAGTGGAGCACCCGGCGCTCGGCGGCGGTGAGCCGGTCGTCCTGGTAGAGATCTGCGAGGAGGTTCTTGCTGGTGAACAGCTGGGAGACGTACGAGCCGAAGAGTACGGTGCCCGTGGCGCGTTCCAGCGCGCTCAAGAAGTCGAGATGATCGGCCGCCCTCGGTGTCACCATGTAGTACCGGATGGCGATTCCATAACGCTTGCCGCGCCACACCAGCGAACCGCCGACGATGTCCGCTTCCCCAACGGCAACGAACTCGCAGGGGATGCCTTGTGAGGCGAAGCGGGTCACGTGTTCGTCGACCCACCTCAACGCCCCTTCATCTCCCTGGTCTGGAAAGGCGAGAAGGGCGACTTCGGGCGACTCGCCCGGATGCTGCCGCCGGATCCAGCGGACGAGCTGGTCCACGTAGACATCCGACTCGATACCGTGCGTACGCACCATCTCTGCGCCGAGCGGGGTCCGCAGGAGGGCGGTGGAGAGAGCCGAGGAGGACGTGGCGCCGTTCAAGCACGTGCCGATGTTGATCTCGAAAATGTGGGGACGCCCACCAGAGATGAAAACGTCGGACCTGGCAGCCCCGAGCGCGTTGGAAAGTGGCCTGCTCCCGCCCAGAAACCAGCGTTCGTCATCCCGCCACTCAGTGATGTCCGCGAGGCGGTGAAGGTCACCGCCTGCTCTCTCCAATGCGTGACCGACCACGAGTTCCTTGAGCCGAGCACCGACGTCGTGCAGCAGTTCCTTCGCTGCGGTAGTCAAGATGAACGGTTGTACGGGGACGTAGCCGCCGCGTTCCCAGATGCCGAGGTCGCTCGCCGACTCTTCGATACGGCGCACATGCTCGCGCAGCTCACTTGCCCTTAAACCGGCGAGCCGACGAGACCAATGCCGGTGCGCGGGTGAGAGCTCCACAGAAGGGTCGGCGGTGCCGTCTCTCACTGCCTTGAACGTCCCTTCCCTCGGTGCGACCGAGAATACGAGCCGAAGGCATTGCAGCCTATCGGCGGTCAACGGCCGCGCAG
>NZ_JBOHCV010000016.1:0-12903 GCF_050698815.1 Streptomyces sp. | reverse complement strand
GCTGCTCGTGCTGACCCATTTCCACGCCGACCATGTGGCCGGTCTGCCGGGCGCGTTGAAGGGCCGGGCCGTCGGCGCGATCCAGACCACCTCGCTCGACGACCCGCCGGACCAGGCGGAGTTCGTCAGGCGCACGGCCCGGCAGGCCGGCATCCCGGTCATCGGCTCCACCGCGGGGGAGCGCCGTCATGTGGGCGAACTGTCGTGGGAAGCACTCTGGCCGCCCCCGGCGGCCGCGCAGACCGGCCGGCCGGCCCTCCCAGTCGAGGGGGGAGCCAATGACGCCAGCGTCACCTTGCTCTTCCGCACCCGCGGGATGACCCTCCTGCTTCCCGGCGACCTCGAACCGGACGCCCAGCGCCGGCTGTTGACCAGCCGGCCGGCGCTGCCGTCCGTGGACGTGCTCAAGGTCGCCCACCACGGTTCCGCCTACCAGTACCCGCCCCTGCTGGCCCGGCTGCGGCCGCGCATCGCCCTGATCTCCTGCGGCGCGGACAACCCCTACGGCCATCCCGCGTCGCGCACCCTCACCGCGTTGCGCACGGCGGGAGCTCTCGTCCGCCGCACCGACCGCAACGGCGCGCTGGCCGTGACGGGTTCAGGGCAGCGCGGGAGCGCCCGGCCGGCCGGCGGTTCCCCGGCCGTGGTCTCCGAGCGCGCCCCGCCGGACGAGTCACCCCGCGCGATCCGGCGTACCGTCCGCCCGGGGCGCCCTTCCGTTGCCTCGCGTACCTACCTTCCTAGCTACCTATCGGTCACGTAGTGCAGTACTGCTGCTCCTTGCCGATCGAGCGGTACATGCAGTCCGCGTTCTCCAGGAGCTGCAGGACGGCGTCCCGGTTGCGGCTGGTCTCGCGTTCGATGACCTCGTCCGGCGGGTAGAAGCCGCCGTTCCAGGCCGAGGTCGGGTACATCTCGAAGGTGTAGCCGAAGATCTTCTGGCTGCCCCACAGGTAGTCGTCGATGGACCCGTCGGTGATGTAGAGGTCGCTGGACTGCTCAGGTGTGTAGCCATTGCTGGCGGCCATCTTCCCGCCGACGGTCGCGAAGGCGTCCCGGTCGTCCTGCGTCATGCCGGAAGCGGTGTCGGCGGTGGTGTAGCCGTAGGGCCAGAGCACGAGTTCGCTGTAGGTGTGGAAGTCGATCCCGGCCTTGATCTGCTGCTTGCCGCCCACCACCCGGCTGCGTACGAAGTCCGCGACGACCTTCACCTCGGGAGCCGATTCGGGGGCGGCACCCCGGTAGGTGTCGGAGCCCTTGCTGCCGGAGGAGCCGCCGCAGCAGCCCCACTTGTAGTTCCAGTTGCGGTTCTCGTCCGTACCGATGGCGGTGGAGCCGGAATTGGGCTGACGGTTCTTGCGCCAGCTCTTGTACGAGCCGGTGGAGATGTCGTACTCCCCGCCGTCCGGGTTCAGGTCGGGGATGATCCAGATCTCGCGGCCGTCGACGGCACTCTTGATCCGCGAGTCGCTCGCGTAGTCCTCGCCGAACTCGCGCAGCAGATACAGCGCCATCTCGACGGTGAGGTGCTCGCGCGCGTGCTGGTGGTGAGTGAAGAGGACCTCGGGCTCGTTCTCATCGGCCGCCACATTGTCGCTGATCTTGATCGCGACCATGTCCCGGCCTTCGTGGGACTTGCCGATCACCTTCTTGCTCATGATGCCCGGGTACTGCGCGACGCGCTGGTTGATCTCCGCCATCGCCTCCGCGTAGTTGTGGTAGCGGGAGTCGGCGGGAGGGAAGTCCAGCGGCCGTACCGCAAGTCCCTTCGTGCGGGAGGGAGGGCCCGGCAGGGCGGCGAGCTCGTAGCCCTGTGCGCGCAGCTTCTTCGCCTGCGCGGCATCGGCGCTGACCACCACCGAGCGGGCGTCCACCTCGTCGATCGAGACGCCCGTCGCGGCGAGCTCGGTGCGCTGGGCGACGGTGGCCGGTCCGTGGATCTCGTACTGCGTCACCGATTCGTCGCCCACCGCGGAGGTGGCGGGGCCGGGCGGGGAGGCATCGGCCGTGGCGGTGAGCGGGACGGCTATCGCCAGCGCCATCAGAGCGGCGAGAGCGCCGGTTCGGCGCCCTCGTTTGTGAAGTCGCATGAAGTCTCCTGGGGGGTGGTGAGGAGGGTGGGCGGTGTTCCGTGTGTCAGCCGACGAACGACTTGACCTGGTTGTAGACAGCGGAGTCGGTGCGCAGTGCGCTGTGGCTGAGGCATGCGGTCTTGGTGTTCGTCGCGCCGGAGAGGGCGACACTGCTGTCCGGATTGATCACCTCGTCGCAGGGCGACCACCAGGTGGCGTACCGGGAGCTGCCCGGAGTCTCGTCGCCGGAGTTGAGTGCGTTCAAGAAGCTGGAGCCGGGGCGCATCTCCGTGCAGGAGGCGTCCCCGCAGAAGTACGCGGTGGACGTGCCGTGGTTCGGCCCGCCCAGCGAGATCCAGGCGTCCGCCTTCGCGGCGCCGCCGAGGTTCTTGGTGTAGTAGCGGGAGGAAAGACCGCCCATGGAGTGGGTGACCACGTCGACCTTGGCCGCTCCGGTGGCGGCACGTACCCGGTCGATCTCCTGGGCGAGTTGGGCGGCGGTGGTCGCGTTGGACTGGCTGGTGTTGTAGGTCCACTGGTTGAGGTGGCCGGCCGGCCAGCCGTCCGCGGCGAAGCGGCCGGCCATGGTGTCCCAGGTGGAGCCGCTGGAGTTCCAGCCGTGCACGAAGACTATGGGGTCGGGGCCGGCGGCCCTGGGCTGTGCGACGGCGGCGGGAGCCTGGATCGACAGAGCGGCGAGGCAGCCGGTGGCGAGAGCGGTGAGGGTGGCGCGACGGGAAAGGCGCATGGCGG
The DNA here is from genome assembly GCF_050698815.1 of Streptomyces sp. GTDB lineage: Bacteria > Actinomycetota > Actinomycetes > Streptomycetales > Streptomycetaceae > Streptomyces. The sequence goes on along the minus strand of NZ_JBOHCV010000016.1, from coordinate 10,078 downwards.
GGCTCCAAGAGGCGTGAGGGGAGAGGCCGGTGTGGCGACTGGTGACGGGCCGGCCGACCGCGGGCCGGCGCGTCGAGGGGTTCGTGACGCCGTGGCCGGGTTCCGGTGGGCGCAGCGGTCGGCCCACCGGAACCCCCGTCGGTCAGAACAGGGTGTGGAGGAGTTTGTTCGGAGAGCCGCTCTTGGGGTCTTGGACCTTGCCGTTGGTGGCGTTGTTGACGAGAGCGTCGCGAACCTGTGCCGGGCTGGCCGAGGGGTTGGCGGCCAGGTACAGGGCGGCGGCGCCCGCGGTGTGGGGGGCGGCCATCGAGGTACCGCTGATGGTCCTGGTGGCGGTGTCGCTGTTCTGCCAGGCGGAGGTGATGTTCACGCCCGGGGCGAACAGGTCCACGCAGGTGCCGTAGTTGGAGAACGAGGCACGTCTGTCGGAGCTGTCGGTGGCGCCGACGGTGATGGCCTCGGTGACGCGGGCCGGAGAGACGTTGCACGCCTTCACCGGGAAGCCGAGGAAGTTCCCGTTGCCGGCCGCGAGGGAGTAGGTGATTCCGGAGGAGACGGAGTTCCTGACCGCGTTGTCCAGCGATGTGTTCGCGCTTCCGCCCAGGCTCATGTTCGCCACGGCGGGCTTGACCGCGTTGGCGGTGACCCAGTCCACGCCTGCTATGACGCCGGAGTTGGTGCCGGAGCCCTGGCAGTTGAGGACGCGGACGCCGACGACCGAGGCACCCTTGGCGACGCCGTATGTGGACCCGGCGGTGGTACCCGCGACATGTGTACCATGCCCATGACAATCATTCCCGTTCTGGCCGTCGCCCACGGTGTCGGTGCCGATGGACGCACGGCCGCCGAACTCGCTGTGACTCGTGCGCAGGCCGGTGTCGATGACGTACGCGTGCACGTTGGAAGCGGTGGTGTTGTACGTGTAGGTGCCGCTCAGCGGCAGATCCCGCTGGTCCACGCGGTCGAGGCCCCAGGTGGCGTTGGGCTGGGTGTCCGTGGCGGTGACCTTCGAGTCCTGCTCGACGTAGTCGACCCGGTGATCGGCGGCGAGCTTCCGTGCCTGTGTCTGCGTCATCTTCGCCGAGAAGCCGCGCAGCGCCTCGCTGTAGACGTGCGTGAGACGGCCGTCGTTCCGGCGGGTCAGCTCACGGGCGACGGTGTCGGTGGAGGATTTCGCACCCTCCTTGAGTACGACGATCCAGCTGTCGGAGATCGCGGTCGCGCTCGGGGCGGGCCGGACGTCAGCGGAGGGAGCCGGGCTGCCCTGGGCGGGCGAGCCGGCGAGTTGCAGGCCTGCCGTCAGTACAAGGGCGGGGATGAGCGCGCCCAGTCTGCGTGTGAGGGGTCTCATGTGGTGCACCAAGCCTTTCGTTGACCGGATTACGGACACGTACGGACTTCGTGGTGCGGCGCACACCTCCGGGGTCACCGGCGGTGGGAGAGAAGGTGAAGCAGCAGCGGCCGACGGCTCGTCGACGTTCCAAGCCCCTGCGTCGGGGCAGTGACATCAACAGGCGTCGCATGGGGGCTGTTGCCACACCTTTGGGAAGTTTGGCGTGCGCCCTATATCACGTCAAGATGTGGGTGATGCAGCAGTGTTGACTGATGTCTTTCCGGTCAGTTCGAGTCCCTGCGCGTTTCACCACCATGCGCTCAGTCGCGCTCCAACCAGCCCTCGTACTCGTCCGCGAGGGCGTCCAGCAGACGCGGGTCGTAGCGGCCCCGCGGGGCTTCGAGGACGACCAGCCACTGCGCGTCCTCGGCGTCGTCCTCACCCGCCAGGGCCTCGCGTACCAGTTGGGGTTCGTCGTGCGGGGTGCCGAAACGGTCGGTGAGCTCCTCGGCGACCGCTTCGGCCGCGTCGCGGTCGGGCAGCACCAGGATGTGTCGTACGTCAGTCACCCCGGCATTCTCCTCGGGCCGGGAGTGTCGGTGCGTCGTGGGATGCTGGTCGGCGATGGCAGACACCCGGAAGAAGCCCCAGAAGACGACGAGTGACGACCCGCTCGCGCCTGTCACGCTTGCCGTGGGGCAGGAGGAGCTGCTGCTCGACCGTGCGGTGCGGGAGGTGGTGGCCGCCGCGCGTGCCGCCGACGCCGACACCGACGTGCGCGAGCTGGCTTCGGCCGACCTTCAGCCGGGCACGCTCGCCGAGTTGACCAGCCCCTCCCTGTTCGCCGAGCGCAAGGTCGTCGCCGTGCGGGACGCCCAGGATCTGTCGGCCGAGACGGTCAAGGACGTGAAGGCGTATCTCGGCGCCCCCGCCGAGGAGATCACGCTGGTGCTGCTGCACGCCGGCGGCGCCAAGGGCAAGGGGCTGCTGGACGCGGCCCGCAAGGCGGGGGCCCGCGAGGTCGCCTGCGCCAAGATGACCAGGCCCGCCGACCGGCTGGCGTTCGTACGGGGCGAGTTCCGCGGGCTGGGCCGCTCGGCGACCCCCGCGGCCGCTCAGGCCCTCGTCGACGCCATCGGCAGCGATCTGCGCGAGCTGGCGTCCGCCTGTACGCAGCTCGTCGCCGATGTCGAGGGCACGATCGACGATGCCGTCGTCGCGCGGTACTACACGGGCCGCGCCGAGGCCTCGAGCTTCACCGTCGCCGACCGTGCGGTGGAGGGCAGGGCGGCCGAGGCCCTGGAGACGCTGCGCTGGGCGATGGCGACCGGTGTCGCCCCCGTTCTGATCACCAGCGCGCTGGCGCAGGGGGTGCGCGGCATCGGCAAGCTCGCCTCCGCCCCGCGCGGGATGCGGCCCGGTGACCTCGCCCGCGAACTGGGCATGCCGCCCTGGAAGATCGACCGGGTGCGGCAGCAGATGCGCGGCTGGTCGGCCGAGGGGGTGTCCACGGCGCTGCGCGCGGTGGCCGCCGCGGACGCCGCGGTCAAGGGCGGCGGGGACGACCCGGAGTACGCGCTGGAACGGGCCGTCATCACCGTGGCGAGGGCAGCCCGCTCCCGCTGAACCGCCGAGCCCGCCGAGCCGCTGAACCGTCGAGCCGTCGAGCCGGCAACGCGAAAGGCCCCGCCGCGCCGGGGAAGCGCTGCGGGGCCTTCGTGCTGCTGTGAGGTCAGTGATCGCGAAGCGATCGGACGCGCCGCACCCGCGTGGCGAACGCAGGCCGCGTGCGGCGCGCTATCACGTCGTGCACGTCGTGAGACATCACGCTGTGAAGCAGCCGGTACGGAAACGGAGTGAGAGGGCCCGTCGGACCCGGACCGGCGAGGATCGGGTCGGTCAGCCCTTGAGACCGGCGACCTGCTGCGCGAGCGCGGACTTCTTGTTCGCCGCGCTGTTCTTGTGCAGGACACCCTTGCTGACGGCCTTGTCGAGCTTGCGGCCCGCGACGCGCTGCGCCTCGGTGGCCTTGTCGGCGTCACCGGCGGCAACGGCCTCGTGGGTACGGCGGATCGCCGTCTTCAGCTCGGACCTGACCGACTTGTTGCGCTGACGCGCCTTCTCGTTGGTCTTGATCCGCTTGATCTGGGACTTGATGTTCGCCACGAAAGAGAGCCTTTACGGGTTCGGTGATGATGCGTTCCGTACCAGGGTGAAATCTCTGCGATGAACTCCGGCAGAGCGCACGAGGCACAGTCGGCCACCTTACCAGCAGCCCTCGTAGCCTCCCAATCCGGTCCGTACCCCGCGCGCATGGGACGATGGGAGGCGACGAACTCGTCCGAGAGCCTCCCGCCGACAGACCCGACAGGACCCCTGCGTGCCCGCGACCCCTTCGAACGCGCCGGATCCGAGCCGCACCGACCCGGCGCTGATCCGTAACTTCTGCATCATCGCGCACATCGACCACGGCAAGTCGACACTCGCCGACCGGATGCTCCAGCTCACCGGCATCGTCGAGGACCGGCAGATGCGTGCCCAGTACCTCGACCGGATGGACATCGAGCGCGAGCGCGGTATCACGATCAAGTCCCAGGCCGTGCGCATGCCCTGGGCGCCGACCGGCACGCCGGACCGCCCGCACATCCTGAACATGATCGACACCCCGGGACACGTCGACTTCACCTACGAGGTCTCCCGCTCCCTCGCCGCCTGCGAGGGGTGCGTCCTGCTGGTCGACGCCGCCCAGGGCATCGAGGCGCAGACCCTCGCCAACCTCTATCTGGCGATGGAGCACGACCTCACGATCATCCCGGTGCTCAACAAGATCGATCTGCCGGCCGCCCAGCCCGAGAAGTTCGCCGCGGAGCTGGCCCACCTCATCGGCTGCGAGGTGGAGGACGTGCTGAAGGTCTCAGCGAAGACCGGTGAGGGTGTCGAGAACCTGCTGGACGAGGTCGTCAAGCAGGTGCCGCGACCGGTCGGCGACGCGGCCGCGCCCGCCCGTGCGATGATCTTCGACTCGGTCTACGACGCCTACCGGGGCGTCGTCACCTACGTCAAGGTCGTCGACGGGCAGCTGAGCAAGCGCGAGCGCATCAGGATGATGTCCACCGGCGCCACCCACGAGCTGCTGGAGATCGGTACCAACTCGCCCGAGATGACCGCCGCCGACGGACTCGGCGTCGGCGAGGTCGGCTATCTGATCACCGGCGTGAAGGACGTACGCCAGTCGAAGGTCGGCGACACCGTGACCCGGCTCACCCAGGGGGCCGAGCAGGCGCTCCCCGGGTACAAGGAGCCGAAGCCGATGGTCTTCTCCGGCCTGTATCCGCTGGACGGCTCCGACTATCCCGAGCTGCGGGACGCCCTCGACAAGCTCCAGCTGAACGACGCGTCGCTGACCTACGAGCCGGAGACCTCCGTGGCGCTCGGCTTCGGCTTCCGTGTCGGCTTCCTCGGGCTGCTGCACCTGGAGGTGGTACGGGCCCGGCTGGAGCGCGAGTTCGGACTCGACCTCATCGCCACCGCGCCCAACGTCATCTACCGCGTCGAGATGGAGGACGGCTCCGAGCACGTCGTCACCAACCCCAGCGAATTCCCGACCGGCAAGATCGACAAGGTGCACGAGCCGGTCGTACGGGCCACGCTCATCGCCCCCAGCGAGTACATCGGCGCGATCATGGAGCTGTGCCAGGCCCGGCGCGGCGCGCTGCGGGGCATGGACTACCTCTCCGAGGAGCGCGTCGAGCTGCGCTACACGCTGCCGCTCGCCGAGATCGTCTTCGACTTCTTCGACGCGCTGAAGTCCCGCACCCGCGGCTACGCCTCGCTCGACTACGAGCCCACCGGCGAGCAGACCGCCGACCTGGTCAAGGTCGACATCCTGCTCCAGGGCGACCAGGTGGACGCCTTCTCCGCCATCGTGCACAAGGACAAGGCGTACTCGTACGGCTCCCGGATGGCCAACAAGCTGCGGGAGCTCATCCCGCGGCAGCAGTTCGAGGTGCCGATCCAGGCCGCCGTCGGAGCCCGGGTCATCGCGCGGGAGACGGTGCGCGCCATCCGGAAGGACGTCCTCGCGAAGTGCTACGGCGGTGACATCTCGCGTAAGCGGAAGCTGCTGGAGAAGCAGAAGGAAGGCAAGAAGCGGATGAAGGTCGTCGGCCGGGTCGAGGTGCCGCAGGAGGCGTTCATCGCCGCGCTTTCCACGGACGACGGGGGCGGCGACGCGACGAAGGCGAAGAAGTAGCCCGGTCGGGCAGCCGGCGCGCGGCCGCTGCGCCGGAGCGGAAGCGGAAGGGGCGGACCAGGCGTGGTCCGTCCCTTCCGGGTTTCCTGGGGAGCGTGTGACGATCGCGCGGTGATCGGGTTATAGCGGACGGCAACCCCCTTACGTAAGGCGGCGACGGCATCTAGGCTGACGCTGCTCCTGGTTACTCACGAGTCAACAACGGCTCGCCGTGCTAGTCGGGGAGCATGTCAGCAGCACGTCAGCAGCAATCACCTAGCAAGCCACCTAGCGAGTCCAAGCAAAGGTGCGGGCCAGCGGAGGATGTCGTGAGCGACACACAACCCCTGATCGAGAACCGGCCGCCCTCCGTGGCGACACTCTTCCTGGAACGGGTCGAGGCAACCCCGGACGCGGAGGCGTACCGATATCCGGTGCCGTCGGCCGCGGGCGAGGGACCCGACGAGTGGCGTTCCTACACCTGGGGCGAGGCCGCGCAGCGGGTCTTCGGCATCGCCGCCGGGCTGGTGACGCTGGGCGTCGCCCCTGAGGAGCGCGTCGCCATCGCCTCCAGCACGCGGGTCGACTGGATACTCGCCGACCTGGGCATCCTGTGCGCGGGCGCGGCGACCACCACGGTCTACCCGAGCACCAACACCGAGGAGACCGCGTACATCCTCGCCGACTCCGAGAGCCGGGTGCTGATCGCCGAGGACGTCACGCAGCTGGCCAAGGTGCGTGAGCACCGCGCCGAGCTGCCCAACCTGAAGCACGTCGTGCTCATCGACGCGGGCGAGGTGACCGAAGGGGGAGCCCCCGCCGGGACCGGCCCCGAGCACGGTGACCCCGAGGGCTGGGTGCTCAGCCTCGCGGACCTGACCCGGCGCGGTACCGCGCATCTGACGGAACACCCCACCCTCGTCCAGGACATCGTGCGCGGGCTGCGCGCCGACCAGCTGGCCACGCTGATCTACACCTCCGGCACCACGGGCAAGCCCAAGGGCGTGCGGCTGCCGCACGACTGCTGGGCCTACATGGCCAAGGCCATCGCCCAGTCCGGTCTGGTGAGCAGCGAGGACGTGCAGTACCTGTGGCTGCCGCTGGCGCACGTCTTCGGCAAGGTGCTCACCGCGGGGCAGATCGAGGTCGGCCACGTGACCGCCGTGGACGGACGCATCGACAAGATCATCGAGAATCTCCCGGTCGTCCAGCCGACCTACATGGCCGCCGTGCCGCGGATCTTCGAGAAGGTCTACAACGGCGTCGCCGCCAAGGCCCGCGCGGCCGGCGGGGCCAAGTACAAGATCTTCCAGTGGGCGGCCGGAGTCGCCCGCGAGTACGCCAAGGTCACCCAGGAGAACTTCCGCCGCACCGGCAACTCCACCGCGCCCGCCGGGCTCAAGGCCAAGCACGCGGTCGCCGACCGGCTCGTCTACACCAAGCTCCGCGAAGCCTTCGGCGGACGCCTGCGGGCCTGTGTCTCCGGCTCCGCCGCCCTCGCCCCGGACATCGGCTTCTTCTTCGCCGGCGCGGGCATCCACATCCTCGAGGGCTACGGGCTCACCGAGTCCTCTGCCGCCAGCTTCGTCAACCCCGGTGAGGCCTACCGCACCGGCACCGTCGGCAAGCCGCTGGCCGGCACCGAGGTGCGCATCGCCTCGGACGGCGAGATCCTGCTGCGCGGCCCGGGCATCATGCAGGGCTACCACGGGCTGCCGGAGAAGACGGCCGAGGTCCTGGAGCCGGACGGCTGGTTCCACACCGGTGACATCGGTGAGCTGTCGGAGGACGGCTACCTGCGGATCACCGACCGCAAGAAGGACCTGATCAAGACGTCGGGCGGCAAGTACATCGCGCCCGCGGAGGTGGAAGGCCAGTTCAAGGCGCTGTGCCCCTATGTCTCCAGCATCCTGGTGCACGGCGCGGACCGTAACTTCTGCACCGCTCTGATCGCCCTCGACGAGCCGAGCCTGGCCGCCTGGGCCGCGGATCAGGAGTCGCTGAAGGGCAAGCCGTACGCGGAGGTCATCACCAGCGACGAGGTGCGCGAGATGGTCGACGGTTACGTGGAGCAGCTGAACGGCACGCTCCAGCGCTGGCAGACCATCAAGAAGTTCCGGGTGCTGCCGCGCGACCTGGACATCGAGCACGGTGAGCTGACTCCCAGCCTCAAGCTCAAGCGGCCTGTGGTGGAGCGGGAGTTCGGGCACCTGATCGAGGAGATGTACGCGGGGTCGCGCGAGGCGTGACGCCCATGGGGTGAACCTCACTCGAACCTCATGCCCGGAGGTTCCCGGAGCTCGTGCGGTATGTCGCTCTCAGTGCGACGCGCCGCACGAGCTTCGGTGTGTGCGGACAGGGGTGACCAGTTTCGTCACTCGGCGCGTATGAGTCAGCCCGGTCTGTCACCCTTGCGGTACCACACCGCACACAGGTGTGCGTGGCGAACTGTTGGGGAGCGGCACTGTGGGGACGACGTCGATGCGGTGGGGGGAAGCCGCCGGGACCAAGGCGGCGGACGAACGCCGCACTGCTGCCGGTACGGCCCGGCTGTCGCTGGCCGGGACCGCGCAGGCGCCCTCGGACGCCCGTACTTTCGTGAGTGCCGTGCTGGCGCGATGGGGGCTGTCAGGACCGTCGGTGGACGACACGACGCTGCTGGTCAGCGAGTTGGTGACGAACGCTGTCGTGCACGCCGGCACCGCGGTGCGGCTGGAGTGCCGGCAGGAGGGGGCCGCGCTGGTGGTGGAGGTCGCCGATCAGCACCCCACCCGTGCGGTGGAGACCGTCGGCGGTGAGGACGACGCGCACAGGGCCGCCGGCCGCGGGGGCCATGGCCACGAAGGTCACCAGGGACACGGTCTCCGGCTGGTCGCGGCGCTCGCCGACGAGTGGGGGGTCACCTACCGGCGGGACGGCAAGACGGTCTGGTTCCGGCTCCGCCGGGCGGCGGGGGAGCCGGTGCGCCTGCCGGAGCAGACCGACGGAGCGAGCCACGCGGAGGCGGACCGTGCGGACACGGCCGACCCTGCTGACACGGCCGGCTGTGTGGACGTACGGGCAGAGCCCGGCCGGAGCGGGGAATGGCACGGGCTGAACCTCACCGGGAAGCTCGCCCCCGCCCCGCAGCGTGCCGTTGCCGACCCGCGCGGCGGCGGCCCCGACTGGATCAGCCACGGCACCCTCTCCTTCCTCGCCGAGTCGTCCGATCTGCTCGCCGGCCAGACCGACGAGGGACAGGTCGCCTCCCTGGCGGGCCAGTTGCTCGTGCCGCGCTTCGCCGACTGGTGCGCCGTCTGGCTGGTGGACACCGACACCGCGGCGCCGCCCCGGCTGGCCCGCGTCTGGCACACCAGGGAAGACCGCATCGACGAGCTGCGCGGCGAGCTGGAGAAGTCGCCGCCGGTGCTCGAGCCGCGCGCACCGCACCGGCACGCCCAGGCCGTGCCCTGGCACTGGCCGGGCCAGGCGTCCGCGTACGGTCCCGGCGGTGCCGCCGTCGCCTGCCGGCTGGTCGTCGGCGGACGGACGGTGGGCTCCCTGGTCATCGGGCGGGCGGGCCTGCTCCGCATCGCCGACGAAGTGATGGGAATCGTCGAGGACTTCGCCCGCCGCGTTGCCACGGCGGTGCTCTCCGCGCGCCGCTACGCGCGGCAGGCCACCATCAGCCAGGTACTGCAGCGCGGACTCCTGCCGACCGGCGAGGTCGCCATCCCCGGCGTCGACACGGCAGTCGTCTACGAGCCGGCCGGAGAGTGCTCCTGGGCGGGCGGCGACTTCTACGACTTCTTCGAAGCCGGCGAGGGCCGCTGGCGGTTCGCCCTCGGTGACGTGTGCGGCAACGGCCCGGAAGCCGCCGTCGTCACCGGCCTGGCGCGGCCCGTGCTGCGGCTGCTCGCCCGGGAGGGGTACAGCGTGCCGGACGTACTGGACCGGCTCAACCGCGAGGTGGGCGAGCAGTCCCGCTTCCTCTCCCTGGTCTACGGCGAACTGGCGCCCCGCCCCGCTGCCGACGGCGGCGGCATCGAGTGCACGGTGGCGAGCGCCGGTCATCCGCTGCCGCTGGTGCGCGACGCGTCCGGTGCCGTACGGGCGGCAGCGGAGCCGCAGTTGCTGCTGGGCGTGGTGGAGAGCGTCGGCTTCGAGAGCCAGCGCTTCATCCTCCATCCCGGCGAGACCCTGCTGTGCGTCACGGACGGCGTGACGGAACGGCGCTTGGGGGCGCGCCTGTTCGACGACGACGACCGGCTGGCGGCGGTGCTGGGCGAATGCGGCGGGCTGGACGCGGCGGGCACCGCCGAGCGGGTACGGCGCGCGGTGCACAGCTTCGGCGACGGCCCCGCAGTGGACGACCTCGCCCTCGTGGTGCTGCGGGCGCGGACGGACGGCTGAGCCGCCCGGGAAGCGGCCGGTCCGGCCGGACCGGGCGTCAGTCGACCAGATCCCGCACGACCGCGTCGGCGAGCAGCCGGCCGCGCAGCGTGAGCACGGCGCTGCCCCGCTCGTACGGGCCC
>NZ_JBOHCV010000015.1:0-22322 GCF_050698815.1 Streptomyces sp. | reverse complement strand
GTGGAGGTGCCCTGCCTGGTCGACGCCGGCGGCGCCCGGCCTTTGTCGGCCGGCGCCGTCGCCCCGGACCAGCTGGGACTGATGCTGTCGCTCAAGGCCGTCGAGCGCTCGGCGATCGAGGCGGCGGCCGACGGCTCGCGCGGCGCCGCGCTGCGGGCACTGGCCCTGCACCCGCTGGTGGACTCGGTACGGGTCGCCTCACGCATCCTGGACGCGGCGGGCAGCTTCTGAACATGGGCCGCCCTTGCGCGCCGGCGTGAACCGCCCCGGGCCGGTCAGTCACCCGCCGGGCCATCCGGGGCCCCGTTCCCGGCCTTGCCCTGCCGCCGGCTCTGCACGGCGAGACCGGACACCAGCACGACCAGGCCGCCGACCACGAATATGCCGGTCCATCCCACCCGGGTGATCCGCGCGGTGTCACACACCCGGGTGTGCCACTCCACGACGTTGTCGCCTCACTCGAACTCACTGAAGTGGGCGGGGCTGACGACGGAACCGCATTTCACCAGCGGACGCCTCGACCTGTCACCGTCGGCAGCCGATGTGTCGCGGGCCTCGATGCCGAGGAAGAGCGACAACACCGCGGCGACGAGGAGCGCGGCGGTGACCATCAGCCAGACGATCAACGGATGGCCCCCTACGGGCGATTGCCACTCCAGAGGGGCCCTCACCTCCGAGGCGTCACCCCGCATGAGCGATCGTTCCAGATCGCCCGCTCGTGCGTCGTCCGAAGGTCGCACCGACCCCGCCCCCTTGTCGGCCTCTTCGGCCCCCGTCACCACCAAGCGACCAGACCCTACCGGGAATCCCCGGAACCCGGCCGGTGGGCCTAGACTTCTCGATCATGTCTATGCCATACACCGCATCCCCCGCCCACGACGCGACAGTGGTGCGCACGGGACGTCGAGGTCTGCTGATCGCCTTTCCCATCTGCCTGCTGCTGATCGCGTTCGGCCTGGTCGGAGTGATCGGGCTGATCATGCTCGCGACCGGGACGAATCAGGGTGAGTTCTCCGTGCCCGGGGTCGCCGGACTCGTGGTGATGCTGGTGCTCGGTGCGCTCGGAGTGCTCTTCGGTGTCCCCGTCTGGCTCGGCAGGAACGCGAACGTGACCGTCGACCACACGGGCCTCTGGCTGGACAACGGCAGGGCGAGGCAAGTGATCCCGTGGGCCGTACTCGCCGGAGTCGGTGTGCAGTGGAGCCGGATGGGACGTCGCTCGAAGAACTACTCCGTCGAACTGTGCCCGAGCGGTCCGATCAACGACCGGGACCCGGTGCTGTGGGCGCTGGTCCGTGACGAGGAGCCCATCGGTCCCGGCCTGCCGCGGTTGCGCTATCGGCTGCCCCTGGCACCGGGCAGCCGGGACCGTGTCACGACGGCGGTCCGTCAGTACATGCCGTCGCACCTGTGGCTGGGCGAAGCGGAGCGCGAGCCGGGGCACATCGGCCGTCCGGACACCAGCCGGCGGCCGCGTACCTGAACGCGACGGACGGGGCCCACCGCGCACGGCGCGGAGTTGCCGCTCAGGGACGGGGGAAGGCGTTGAGCAGCGGTTCACCTGCCGCGTAGCGGCGGACCTGGTCGACGATCAGCCGCTCGGCGCGGGGCCGGAACGCGGCGGAGCCGCCTCCCACATGCGGGGTGATCAGAACGCCGGGCGCCTGCCGCAGCGGGTGGTCGCCGGGCAGCGGCTCGGGGTCGGTGACGTCGAGGGCGGCGCGCAGCCGCCCGGCACGGGTCTCCGCGAGCAGCGCCTCCGTCTCGAGCGTACGGCCGCGCCCGACGTTGACGACGAGCGCTCCGTCGGGCAGTGCCGCGAGTTCCTCCGCGCCGAACATGCCGGTCGTGGCGGGGGTTTCGGGCAGGACGAGCACGGCGATGTCCACGGTCGGCAGCAGCGCGGGCAGGTCGCCGACGGGGTGCACGTCCGCTTCCGGCCTGGCCCTGCGGGCGACGCGGACCACCTCCGCCTCGCAGGCCAGCAGCCGCCGCTCCAGGGCTTGGCCGATGGAGCCGTAACCGATGACGGCGACCCGGCAGTCGGCGAGCGAGCGGGTGAAGTGCGGTTCCCAGCGGCCGGCTTGCTGATCGGCGATCCAGCAGGGGAGGTCGCGCTGGGCGGCGAGGATGAGACCGAGCGCGTGTTCGGCGGTGCTGGCGTCGTGCAGTCCGCGGCCGTTGTACAGACGCACACCCTCGGGAAGCAGCGGCAGCAGCTTCTCGACGCCCGCACTGAGTGACTGCACGGCACGCAGCGCGGGCAGCCGGGGCAGCAGCTCCTCCACACCGGGCACGGCGTACTGCATCACCCACAGGCCGACCCGGTCCAGGACCTGACCGGGCAGGTCGTCCTCGGCCCGCAGCCCGTCCCAGACGTGGACGCGGGCGTTCGAGGGCCAGGGTCCGTGCCGCACGTCGAGGTCCGGCCAGGGCAGGAGTACGTCCACGGTCGGAGCGGGGGCGGTGGACTCGTCGCTGTGAGACATCGTGCTGCGGCCTCTCGTTCGTCGGTCGGCGCGGGGTGAAGCGCCCGTGACCGTTGACCGGCCGGACCCCGCGCTCGTAGCATCCTTCCCGCCTAGTGAAACACTTTCCATCAGACGGAAAAAGGGGTCCGGGAATGACCGAGGCGTCACCCTCCCGTATCGGCGGCGGGGGCTTGTGGTCCTCGACCCGCGCCCGGTATCTGATGCCGGTCGCGTTCGTCACCTACTCGCTCGCGTATCTCGACAGGTCCAACTACGCGATCGCCTCGGCGGGCGGCATGGCCGAGGACCTGAACCTCTCGGCCGGGACCGACTCGCTCATCGCCGCCTCCTTCTTCCTCGGCTACTTCTTCTTCCAGATCCCGGGCACCATCTACGCCGAACAGCGCAGCATCCGCCGCGGGCGCCTTAGGCTTCATGGCGGTGTGCACGCTGATCTCCTCGGCACTGATGCTCGCCGTGAAGGAACCGCGGGTGACGGTCGGTCCGCCGGGTACGGTGAACCCGCAGCCGGACCCCGACCGTAAGGCGGCGGCAGGCAGCCGCGGACGCGAATGACCGTGCCGCGTACGACCATCGGGGGAAACCGGAACAGTGAGCGCAGCGCCCGGCGACGACATGCTGAGCCGCGGCCTGCGGCTGCTGACCGTACTGGCCGACCACCCCTCCGGGCTGGGCGTCAGCGCGGTCGCGCGTACGGCCGGGCTGCCGGTGAGCAGCGCGCACCGGCTGCTGGGCCTGCTCGCCGCCGAGCGGTTCGTCGCCTACGACGAGGACACCCGCCGCTACGCGCTGGGAATCCGGGTCCTGGAGCTCTCCCGCGGCTTCCAGCGCTCCCCCGCGGGCTACTCCGCCGCCGCGGCTCCGATGCGGCGGCTCGCCACCCGCACCGGTCTTCCGGTCATCGCCGGAATCCTGGACGGCTCGGAGGTGCTGCTGGTGCTCTCCGTACAGGGCAGCCAGCATCTTCAGCTGCGCAGCGCCGAGGGCACCCGCAACCCGTGGCACGCCACCTCGCTGGGCAAGGCCCTGGCGGCGGCGCTGCCGGAGCGGGACCGGGAGACACTGCTGGCGGGTGAGCTCCCCGCCACGACGTCCCACACCCTCACCGACCCCGGGGCGCTGCGCGAGGAGCTTACGCGGGTACGGGCGCGGGGCTGGGCCGAGGTCGAGGAGGAGAACGAGGTCGGTGTGCGCTCGGTCGCCGCCGCCGTGCCGGACCCCGACGACACCCGGCGACCCCGGCTGGCGGTGTCGCTGGGCGCCGCGGTGGTCCTCACCACTCGGGACGAACTCCACGACCAGGCGTCGGCGTTGCGGTCCTGCGCGGAGGAGATCGCCTCCCTCCTCGGCTGAGCCGGCCCGGCGGCCCGCCTCGACACGCACCCGGCAGGCACCCGGCGGATCATCTCGGCCCGATGAGCGGCAGGGCCTGGCGTGAAGCAGTGAATCGGTGCTTCAATCCTTCCATGCCCTACCGAAGAACCCCCGCCGTACAGGCACGTCTCGACGCCCGCCGGGACCGCGTGCTGGACGCCGCCGTCCGTTTGCTGTCCCGCGCGGGGTACGCGGGCTGCTCGGTCGCGGCGATCGCCGCCGAAGCGGGAATCTCCACGGGCAGCGTGTACCAGTCCTTCGCCGGCAAGTCCGAGCTGGCGGCCGCGCTCTTCCGTTCCCTGGTCGCCCGCGAGGTGGAGGCGGTGGCCGCCGCCGCGGGGCGCCCCGGGTCGGCGGCACAGCGCGTGGCCGCCGCGGTGGAAACCTTCGCCGCCCGCGCCCTCCAGGCACCGCGCCGGGCCTTCGCCCTGCTCGCGGAGCCGGTGGATCCGGCGGTCGACTCCGAACGGCTCGTCTTCCGGCGGGCCTTCCGCGATGTGTACGCCCAGCAGATCGCCGCGGGCGTGGCCACCGGCGAACTGCCGCCGCAGTCACCGGAGCTGACCGCGGCGGCGCTCGTCGGCGCGGTCGCCGAGGCGCTCATCGGGCCGCTGGCCGACGGTGACGCGGCACCGGACGACGTGATTCCCGAACTGATCGCCTTCACCCTGCGTGCTCTGGGAGGACAAGATGTCGCGAACGCATGAGGTCACCAACCAGGTCCCGCCGCACCACGGTTACGACGCGGCCGCCGACCCCGCCCTGCTGGAGGCGGTCACCCGCGAGGGCGCCGGCTGGGCAGCCGGCGAGATGCACCAGCTCGGCAGCCTCGCCGGCTCGGAACAGGCCGCCGAATGGGGACGCCTGGTCAACGACAACCCCCCGGTGCTGCGCACCCACGACCGCTACGGGCACCGCATCGACGAGGTGGAGTTCCACCCGTACTGGCACCGGCTGATGGAGACGGCCGTCGGTCACGGCCTGCACGCGGCGCCATGGCAGGAGGGCCGGCCGGGAGCGCACGTGGCCCGGGCAGCGAAGTTCTACCTCTGGGGCCAGGTCGAAGCAGGACACTCCTGCCCGGTCTCGATGACGTACGCGGCAGTGCCCGCACTGCGTGCGGCTCCGGACCTCGCCGGCTGGCTGGAACCGCTGCTGGCTTCCCGGGACTACGACTTCGGGCTGCGGCGGCCCGACACCAAGCGCGGCCTGATCGCGGGCATGTCGATGACCGAGAAGCAGGGCGGCTCCGACGTACGGGCCAACACCACGGCCGCGGTACCCGCCTCCGACGGCACGTACCGCCTCACCGGGCACAAGTGGTTCACCTCCGCCCCCATGTCGGACGTCTTCCTGACCCTGGCCCAGGCGCCCGGGGGGCTGTCCTGCTTCCTGCTGCCCCGGGTCCTGCCGGACGGCACCCGCAACAGCATCCGGCTGGAGCGACTCAAGGACAAACTGGGCAACCGCTCCAACGCCTCCGCCGAGATCGAGTACGACGACGCCTTCGCGTGGCCGGTGGGAGAGGAAGGGCGGGGAGTGGCGACCATCATCGAGATGGTCAACATGACCCGGCTCGACTGCGTCCTTGGGGCGGCCTCCGGCATGCGTCTGGGGCTCGTCCGCGCGGTCCACCACGCCACCCACCGCCGGGCGTTCGGCTCGGCGCTGATCGACCAGCCGCTGATGCGCAACGTGCTGGCCGACCTCGCCCTGGAGTCGGAGGCGGCGACCACGGTGGCGCTGCGGCTGGCCGGTGCCACCGACCGGGTCGCTTCGGGAGACGACGGCGAAGCCCTGCTGCGCCGCCTGGGACTGGCCGTGACCAAGTACTGGGTCTGCAAGCGGGGCCCCGCGCACGCCGCCGAGGCCCTCGAATGCCTGGGCGGCAACGGCTACATCGAGGAATCCGGCATGCCCCGGCTGTACCGGGAAGCGCCGCTGGCCTCCATCTGGGAGGGCTCCGGCAACGTCGCCGCCCTGGACTCGCTCCGGGCCATGGCCCGGCAGCCGGAGACCGTCGACGCCTTCTTCGCGGAAGCCGGCCTGGCGGCCGGAGCCAACCGCCACCTCGACATGGCGTTGGCAGGCCTCCAAAAGCAGCTTGCAGACCCCACGGAAGCCGAATACCGCGCCCGCCGGCACACCGAGACCATGGCCCTCGTGCTCCAGGCCTCGCTCCTGCAGCGCCACGCGCCCGCGGCCGTCGCCGACGCCTTCTGCGCCTCGCGGCTCGGCGGCGAAGGGGGCCACGCGTTCGGCACGCTGCCGCCGGGGGTGGACACCGCCGCCATCCTCGACCGGGCCCGGACGGTCGCCGGATGACGGAAACCGAACGTGTGGATGAGGACGTCCGCCAGGTGACCGCGTTCTGGCAGGAGCTCGGCCTGCCCGGACTGATCGATGTGCACACGCACTTCATGCCCGAACGGGTCATGGCCAAGGTCTGGCAGTACTTCGACTCCGCGGGACCGCTCACCGGACGCCCGTGGCCCATCCTCTACCGCATGGACGAAGCCCAACGGCTGGCCCGGATCCGGGCGTTCGGCGTGCGGGCGTTCACCGCGATGATCTACCCGCACAAGCCGGATATGGCGTCCTGGCTCAACTCCTGGGCCGCCGGCTTCGCCGCCCGCACGCCCGACTGCCTCCACACCGCGACGTTCTACCCCGAGGCCGGAGCCACGGGGTACGTACACCGGGCGGTCGAGGAAGGCGCCCGGATCTTCAAGGCCCATCTCCAGGTCGGCGGCTACGACCCCAACGACCCGATGCTCGACGGCGTCTGGGGCCTGCTCCGCGACTCCGGCACCCCGGTCGTCATCCACTGCGGCCACGGTCCGGCACCGGGCCCGCACACCGGTCCGGGCCCGATGGGCAAGCTCCTGGAGCGATTCCCCGGACTGCCCTTGATCATCGCCCACCTGGGCACCCCCGACTACACGGACTTCCTCGACCTCGCGGCCGGCGACCCCCAGGTCATGCTCGACACCACCATGACCTTCACCGACTGGTCCGAGCGCGACGCACCCTTCCCCCGCCACGAGCTGCCCCGCCTGCGCGACCTACAGGACCGCATCCTGCTCGGCACCGACTACCCCAACATCCCCTACCCCTACGCCCACGCGCTGCACTCCCTCACCCGGCTCGGCCTGGGCGACGACTGGCTGCGCGCCGTCTGCCACGACAACGCGGCGCGGATATTGCCACCCGGATCCTCAGCCTGACCTTGTCATAGCCCCGACGGGGCCCGGGTCGGCCAGGCCGAGCCCGGGTAGGGAACGGGATGGCCCGGGCGGGTGACTCCCGGGCAGGCGGAGCGGCCCGTGACGGGCCTCGGGGGAGGAAGCAACTGTGCGGACCGGCATCAAGACCATGGCCTTCGTCGTCGGCACCGGGCGCAGCGGCTCGACGGCGCTGTCCCGGGTGCTGCGGCTGCACCCCGGCGTACTCAGCCTCAACGAACTGTTCGCGAGCATGTCCCACTCCCCCGCCCTCCACGAACGGCCGCTGTCCGGAAGGGAGTTCTGGCGTCTGCTCACCGAGCCGAACCAGATCTTCGACACGATGGTCCGCAGCGGCGCCCCGCTCCCCGAGTTCCTCTACAACCGCCACCCCGAGTGGCGCTACACGGCACATGGGACCGGCATCCCGGCCATCAGCCTGATGACGCTCCCCCACCTCACCGACGACCCCGACGCACTCCTGGACACGCTGGAACCGGAGGTGACCGGATGGCCGGAACGTCCGGCGGCGCAACAGTGGGAGGCGTTCTTCGCTGCCCTCGCCGCGCGGCTCGGCGGCCGGGTGGCCGCCGTCGAGCGGTCCGGTTACTCGCTGCACCAAGTCCCGCAGATGCACCGGCTCTTCCCACACGCGCGCTTCGTGCACCTCTTCCGGGACGGCCCCGACTGCGCCCTCTCCATGAGCCGCCACCCCGGCTACCGGATGATCGCTCTGCTGCGCGAGGTACTCAGCTACTGCGGCGTCGACGCCCCGTCCGAGCTGACCCCCGATCACCTCAAGCAGCTCCCCGACGACCTCGCGCCCCTGCTGAGCACGCAGTTCGACCCCGCTCTGGTATTGGACCGGGAGATGCCGGTGACCGGCTTCGGCACCCTGTGGTCGGAGATCATCGCCGAGGGCGTGGGCCTCCTTTCGGCGGTCCCGGCCGAGCGCCGCACCACCCTCTCCTACGAGCAGCTCCTGGACGCACCCCGCCGGGAACTGGCCCGCCTGGCCGACCACCTCGGTGTCCCGCCGCTGGAGGAATGGCTGGAGGAGGGCAGCACCCTCTTGGACGGCAAGGGCAGACGCGGCTCCGCCCTGCGCCTCCCCGAGGACGAACTCACCGCCCTGCGGGAAGCCTGCGCACCCGGCGTACGGGCCCTCAGTTCCAAGTCGGACACACAGATGAGCTGACGGCGGATCTCACGCCAAACAGCCCTTTGCGAAGAAGTCTTCGCAAAGAACCGTTGGCCTTCTATGGTGTCGACATGACCGACAACCAGCGCGAGATGCCGCACACAGTCGTCCTGGACGCCAAAGGGCTACGCGCCCTGGCGCATCCGGTACGCGTCCAGTTGGTCGGGCTGCTGCGGAAGCACGGCCCGTCGACGGCCACCCGGCTCGCGGACCGACTGGGCCTCAACTCCGGCGCGACCAGCTACCACCTGCGCCAGCTTGACTCCGCGGGCTTCGTCGAGGAGGACACGGAACGAGGAAACGCCCGGGAGCGCTGGTGGCGTTCGGTCCACCGGACGACCCAGTTCAAGGACACGGAACTCGCCGAGCGGGAACCCGAGGCCACGCTGGCCTACCTGCAGTCCGTGGCCGCCCTCTACACCCTGCGCGTCCAGCGCGCCCTCAACGAGTTCCAGACGATTCCCCGCCCCTGGCGGGACGCCTTCGACATGAGCGACCGGCCCTTGCGGCTCACTCCTGAGGAAAGCCGGTCGCTGCAGGAGGAGTTGACGTCGGTCATCACCCGCTACCGGCTGGACACACCCGAAGCGGCCGCCGGAGCTCCGGAGGGCGCCGAGCGGGTCTCGGTGATCACGCTCGTACTCCCCGAGCTGGAAACGGAATGAAGTGCGGCTTACCCGCAAGCCGCCGGCCCCTGGCGGGCGTGCTCGCGGCGATGGCGGTGTCGTTGACCGGCACCCGCGTCTCGGGCGTAGCCCTGCCCTGGTTCGTACTCGTCACGACCGGCAGCGCCACCCACACGGGCCTGGTCGCCTTCTGCGAAATGGCACCTTACGTGCTGGTCAAGGCGTTCACCGGGCCCTTGGTGGACCGGAGCGGTCCGCGAGTCGTTTCCTGGTCCACCGATGCGGTCAGCGCAGTGGCCGCCACCGCGGTGCCCGTACTGCACGCCGCGAACCTGCTCTCCTTCTGGCTGCTGCTGATTCTCGTCGCCGTGATCGGAGCGGCACGCGGCCCCGGCGACCTGGCCAAGGAGGTGATGGTCCCGGAAGCGGCCGAGCGCGGAGGCATGCCGCTGGAGCGTGCCACCGGACTCAGCGGCATGACCGAGCGGCTCGCCTTCACGGTCGGCCCGGCGCTCGGCGGGTCGCTGGCTGCCTTGGCCGGCCCGATGACGTGCCTGCTGGTCATCGCGGCGTGCTTCGCACTGGGTTCCGTCATCACCACGCTGGCGCTTCCGCGCGCCATGGGGCGCGCCGGCTCGCCCCCGGACGGCGAGAGCGAGCGCGGCTACTGGCGGCGCTTCGGTGAGGGCTGGAACCACCTGCGTGGAGACCGGCTGCTGCTCACCATCGTTGTCACCGTCGGCATCACCAACTCGCTGAACGCGGCGTTCCACACGGTGTTGCTGCCGGTGTGGGCGAAGGAGTCCGGCAACGGGCCGACGGCGATCGGTGTGAGCGGCAGCGTGGCCGGAATCGCGGCGGTCCTCGCGAGTCTGATCGCCGCGATGGTGGCACACCGGATGCGGCGCCGCGTCGTGTTCTTCGCCGGCTTCCTGGTCGCCGGCGCACCGCGGTACGTGATCCTCGCCGTCGACGCGCCGATGTGGGCGGTGCTGACGGTCTTCGCCCTCAGCGGGTTCGGTTCGGGCTTCCTCAACCCCATCCTGGGAGCCGTCATCTTCGAACGGGTACCGCGTCCCCTCCTCGGCCGCGTCAACGCCCTGGGCGATTCCCTCGCTTGGGCCGGCATCCCCCTCGGGGGCCTGATGGGCGGCGCGGCAGTCGCAACCTTCGGCCTCGTACCGGCCCTGCTGACAGGCGGGACGGCGTTCTTCCTGACGACGAACCTGGCCGGACTCCGCCCGGAATGGCGTCAGATGGACCAGCGCCGGGCCCAACGCAAGCTGTCCGCAACAAAGTCAGTACGCAGCGAGGCGCATGACCGACACCGATGAACTCGACGCACGGCCCGCAGGAGGCCACTACGGGAGGGGACGGGACGGGCGGGGTGGTTCGGAACACTCAAGCGTGATTTTCGGCCTGGCATCAACGCATGAGCTCTGCAGGGGGTTTCGGGAGGCCAGGCCGTAAATCATGCCGTTCCGAACCGCCCTGTCCGGCACGGCACCGACCCGCACACCGCCGCCCGCTCACCCCACAGCGGCCGCCGCCGACCTTCCCGCCGTACGGCCCGAGAAGAGGCAGCCGCCCAGGAACGTCCCCTCCAGCGACCGGTACCCGTGCACGCCGCCGCCGCCGAAACCGGCCGCCTCCCCCGCCGCGTACACACCCGGCAGCACGTCGCCGCCCTCGCTCAGCACGCGCGCGTCGAGGTCCGTCTCCAGCCCGCCCAGCGACTTACGCGTCAGGATGTTGAGCCGTACGGCGATCAGCGGTCCCGCCTTGGGGTCGAGGAGCGGGTGCGGCGTCGCGACCCGGATCAGCTTGTCCCCCAGGAACTTGCGGGCGCCGCGCATCGCCGTCACCTGCGAGTCCTTGGTGAACGGGTTGCGGATCTCCCGGTCACGGGCTTCGACTTCGCGGCGCAGCCCCGCCTCGTCGATGAGATCCTCGCCCGTCAGGTCGTTCATCCGCCGTACGAGCGTGCCCAGTTCACGTTCGACGATGAAGTCCGCGCCGTGGTCCATGAACGCCTGCACGGGTCCCGGCGCGCCCGAGCTCGCACGCCCCAGCACCCCCCTGACGCTCTTGCCCGTCAGGTCCGGGTTCTGCTCGGACCCGGAGAGCGTGAACTCCTTCTCGATGATCTTCTGGCTGAGCACGAACCAGGTGTGGTCATGCCCCGTGTGCATGATGTGGTCCAGGGTGCCGAGCGTGTCGAAGCCCGGGAAGAGCGGCACGGGCAGCCGCTTGCCGGTGGCGTCCAGCCACAGCGAGGACGGGCCGGGCAGGATGCGGATGCCGTGCCGGGCCCAGATCGGGTCGCAGTTCTCGATGCCCTCGGTGTAGTGCCACATCCGGTCGCGATTGATGACGCGGCCGCCGGCCTGCTCGGCGATGCCGAGCATCAGCCCGTCGACGTGTGCGGGGACGCCGGAGAGCATCCGCGCGGGCGGAGTGCCCAGCCGCTGCGGCCAGTTGGCGCGTACGAGGTCGTGGTTGCCGCCGATGCCGCCGGAGGTGACGATCACGGCCTGGGCCCGCAGCTCGAAGGAGTCGGCCACCTCGCGGCTGCTGGCGGTGCCACGCTCCGCGTCGCTGGGCTCCAGGATCTCGCCGCTGACGGTGTCGACCGTACCGGTGCTGCGGGAGAGCCCGGTGACCCGGTGCCGGAAGCGGAGTTGGACGTGGCCGGCGGCGACTCCTGCCCGTACCCGCCGTTCGAAGGGCTCGACGAGTCCGGGTCCGGTGCCCCAGGTGATGTGGAAGCGGGGAACCGAATTGCCGTGCCCGGTGGCGCCGTAGCCGCCGCGCTCGGCCCAGCCCACGACGGGGAAGATCTTCAGCCCCTGCTGCCGCAGCCAGGCCCGCTTCTCGCCCGCCGCGAAGTCGACGTACGCCTCCGCCCAGCGCCTCGGCCAGTGGTCCTCCTCGCGGTCGAAGCCGGCCGTGCCCAGCCAGTCCTGCCAGGCCAGTTCGCGGCTGTCACGGACGCGCAGACGGCGCTGTTCCGGGGAGTCGACGAAGAAGAGGCCGCCGAAGGACCAGTGGGCCTGACCGCCGAGCGATTGTTCGGGTTCCTGGTCGAGGAGGATCACCTTGCGCCCGGCGTCGGCCAGTTCGGCCGTGGCCGCGAGTCCGGCGAGCCCTGCTCCGATCACGATGACATCGGCGTCGTACGCCATGCGTTCCACCTGTTCCGCGCCCGGTTGCTGATCACCCGATAGATGTGGTGAACCGGAGAGTAACCGCCGCTGCGCTCGCACCGCACCCCTCGCGGCGCCCGCGGATGATGAGATGTGCACATGACGGAACAGGCCCGTTCGGCGGACGAGCTGCTGGACATCGTGGACGCGGACGACAACGTGATCGGACGGGCCCCGCGCGGCGAGGCGATGGCGCGGCGGCTGCGGCACCGCTGCACGTCGGTGCAGGTGCGCGATCCACAGGGCCGGATCTTCGTGCACCGGCGCACACCGGTGAAGCTGATCTTCCCCTCGATGTACGACGTGGTGGTGGGCGGCGTCGTCGGCGCGGGCGAGAGCTACGACGCGGGGGCGCTGCGCGAGGCCGAGGAGGAACTGGGGGTGCGGGGGCTGCCGGCGCCCGAGTCGCGTTTCACGTTTCTCTACGACTCACCGCAGCACAGCTGGTTCGTGCGGGTCTACGAGGTGGAGTGCGCGCTGCCCGTACGGCCGCAGCCCGAGGAGGTCGAGTGGTGGGACTTCCTCACGGCGGAGGAGCTGGAGAGGCGGCTGCCGGACTGGGATGTCGTACCGGACGGACTGGAGTGCCACCGGCGCCTGCAAACCTGGCACGGTCAGCCGTGACACGCCCGGCGACCCTGCCGTCCGCGTCAGCTATGTCGACGCGGACAGCGGGGAACCGGTGGCGGCCGAGCTGCTGAGTGCGGTGCCCTCGCGCGAGGTCCTGCCGATGGCGGGCTGAGCCGACTGGCCCGGACGGGCTCCGCAGGGCGGCGCGGGCGGCGCGGGCGTGGGGACCGGCGCCGCCCGCGAACGCGGAGTGGGCGCGGGCCGTAGGCTCGTCCGCATGATCGACCGGCTCCTGGCAACGCTCCGGCTGTGGTTCGCCCCGCAGCGCCTGCGGGAGGAAGGCAGCACGCCCGACTACCGCTTCTCGCTCGCCAACGAGCGCACTCTGCTCGCGTGGCTGCGTACCGCGCTGGCGCTGGTCGCGGGGGGCATCGCGGTGGACCAGTTCCTCACCGATCTGCGTGGCGGCGTGCGGACCACGATCTCCGTGGCCGTCCTCGCGTGCGCGGCCGTGTGCGCGTTCCGCGCGGTCAACCACTGGCTGCGCTGCGAACGCGCGATGCGACGGGGCGAGGACCTGCCCGTCTCACGGTTTCCGGTACTGCTGGGCGCGGTGACCGGCCTGGCCGCGCTGCTGCTGCTCGGTGCCGTGCTGCTGGGGCGGACCGCCGGATGACCGGCCAGGACGCCGCGGACCCGCGGGATCCGGACGCACGCGACCCGGCGGCGCAGCCGGAACGCACCCGCCTGGCGTGGCGGCGTACCACTCTCACCTTCGCGGTGGCCGTTGGTCTGAGCGTGCGGCAGATGCTCTACGACGGCACCTCGAGGTCCGTCGTGGCGGTGGCGGCGGGGGTGCTGGCCTGGCTCGCGTTCCTGGCGGTCGCGCACCGGCGGATCGCGGGCATGACGGCGAACCGTCCGGAGGGGATCGGCCCCGGGTCGGTGGGGGCGGCCGCGCTGTGCACGCTGGCGATGGTGGCGGTGGGAGTGATGACGCTGTGGTGAGCGAGGAAGGGCCTGGCCCCCGGCCCGGGCCGGCGCCGCTGGTCGTGGTGATGGGGGTCTCCGGCGCGGGCAAGTCCACGGTGGGCACGCTGCTCGCCCGCCGGCTGCGGGTGCCGTACGCGGAGGCCGACGTCTTCCACCCGCCGGAGAACGTGGCGAAGATGTCGGCCGGTACGCCGCTCGACGACGAGGACCGCCGTCCCTGGCTGGACGCGATCGCGGCGTGGCTGTCGGAGCACGCCGAGGGCGGCGGCGTGGTCAGCTGCTCGGCGCTCCGCCGCCGCTACCGTGACCGGCTGCGCGGGAGCGGGCGGCCGTTGTTCTTCCTCCACCTCGACGGCTCCGAGACGCTGATCGCCCGACGGCTGGCGGACCGCAAGGGACACTTCATGCCGCGCACGCTGCTGCGTTCGCAGTTCGCGACGCTGGAGCCGCTGGCGGCGGACGAGCGGGGCGCGGTGGTCCCTGTCGGGGGGACGCCGCAAGAGGTCACCGAAGAGGCGCTGACCGCGCTCGCGCCGTAGCCGCGCGGCGCGGCGACTGCCAGGCTGGGCCGCCCGCGCGCCGGCCCCACAGTGGAGCAGTCGGCAGCAGGGGTGACGACACAGCTGAACTTCCGGTCCACGGCGGGCCGATGAGGGAGGGGACCACGCTTGACTGCTCCCCTCCCTGAAGGGTGGGGATTCTTGGCTCAGGCTGCCTTCCGGACCGGCGGTCCGGGAGGTCTTGTGCCCTCAGCACCAGCCGGGGCCAGACCAGCCCGGACGAGCATCACGCGGGCGGAGTTCTTGTCCCTTGGGGACACGGATCCGCACGCGGTGCAGGTGTAGGTACGTTCAGATAGAGGTAGTGCGTGCTTGGTTCTCGCTCCGCACTGTGCGCAGTCCGTGGTGGTGTGCGCGGGGTGTACGAGGTGCAGTTCACGGCCGTGTTTGCGGGCCATGTGGATCAGTGCCTGCTTGGTGGCGCCGATCGCGGCGTCGGCTGCTTTGCGGGCCATGGTGGACTTGGCGAGGAACTTCGGCCGGAAGTCCTCGACGGCGAGGCGGTCGTGGTCGGTCACCACCTTCTTGGCCCATTTGCGGCCCGTGTCCTCACGCTGCCGGGCGGTCTTCTTGTGGAGCTTCGCGGTCTGCCGCTTCGCCTCGCGGTAGCCCCTGGATCCGGGCTGGCCACGCTGGGGCTTACGGCGGGCCATCATCCGCTGGTAGCGGGCCAGGCGCTGTGCGGCGTTCTTGCCGTGCTGGGCGTGCGGGAGGTCGTGGGCGTGGGAGGTAGTGGTGGCGGTTTCTTTGACGCCCCAGTCGATGCCGATGTCCTCTCCGGTGGCGGGCAGGGCCTCGGTGGTGGTCGCTACGACGAACGAGGCGTACCAGTGGCCGAGGCTGTCGCGGTAGACGCGGACGGAGGACGGGGGCTTGGGCAGGTCTCGCGACCACACCACGCCCAGGCTGATGCCGCCCGCGAGGTGCAGGCGGCCGTCTTTGAGGCGGAACCCGCGCCGGGTGTAGTTCAGCGTGGGGTCGGCGGCGTGCTTCTTCCTGTACTTCGGCATCCCGGCCCGCTGACGCTGCGGCAGCTGGGCCTTGATGTCCTTGAGGGCTTTGGCGCGGGAGGTGGCGAAGTCGCGGATGGTCTGCTGCTGCGGCACCGAACCACCCAGGCGCAGCCACGCGTTCGCCGTGCGGGCCTCGGTCAGCATCTTGTCCAGGCGGGCGGGGCCGCACTTCTCGCCATCAGCGTGCGCCCTCTTCGATCGGGCGCAGCATTCGTTCCAGATCCACCGGCACCGCGTCCACTCCGCTTCCAGCGTGGTGAGAGCGGTCGACGACACGCGAAGCCGGTAGGTGTACCGGGCGTGCCCGGTCTCCTCGGCTACCTTCAGGGCCGTCATGCCACCACTTTACCACTATGATAGGGGTATGGATGAGGAAACAAAGATCACTCTCAGGCTCCCCGCAGACCTCCACCGGTGGCTCACCGCTCAGGCCAAGTCCGCCCGCAGGTCCCTCAACTCCGAGATCGTTCACCGGCTGGAGATCCAGCGCGACACCGTCGCGGCAGACACCGAATCGCCCTAACGGCGATTCGGCTATCCATGCCCTGCCCCGCAGGAGTCCGATTCTCCCCTTGGCTTCGCCAGGGGCAACCCCACCCCGGCCTCAAGCCCGGGACATCCTCGAGGCTTCCCCGGTGACAGCAGCGCCGGCGGTGCCGTGTGCGGCCGGAGGCCGGGCCGTTGCCCGGCGACCCGGATACCGAGCAGATTTCGCGGAACCGGCCGAGAGCGAGCGGCTGGTGGCGAACGTGCACCGTGCGTATGCGGAACCACGCCTGAGCCGGGCCTGAGTGCCGGCCTGTCCGCGTGTGCCTCGTCACAACAACGGCCTTCGGCGCGGTCCGCGACGGCCCACCCCTAGACGCCATACCGACTAGTCGGCATGATCGACGGAGACGTCCGTCCGCCCGCCCGCCCGTACGGCACTGTCCACCCTTGTCACATCGACCATCGCCCCATACACCCGCCACGCAGAGGAGCGCGTACGACATGAGCGAGGAGAATCCGCCCGGGCTCGACCTGGAGCGGCTGGCCCGGCAGCTGGACCGGGAGCGTCCCGGCCTGGTCCGGGGGCCGCTGCGGGCCGAGGTGATCCAGGGCGGCCGGTCGAATCTGACGTACCGGGTGACCGATGGTGAGTCCCGCTGGGTCGTGCGGCGCCCGCCGCTCGGCCACGTGCTGGCCACCGCTCACGACATGGCGCGCGAGTACCGGGTCATCAGCGCGCTGCACGACACCGATGTGCCGGTGCCGGAAACGGTGCTGCTGTGCGAGGACGTGGACGTGCTCGGGGCGCCCTTCTACGTGATGGAGCAGGTGGCGGGTACTCCCTACCGCACGGCTGATGAGCTTGTCCCGCTCGGCCCGGACCGCACCAGGGCGCTGGCGCTGGCCTTGCCCGACACTCTTGTCGCCCTGCACTCGGTGGACCCGGACAGCGTGGGCCTGGCCGACTTCGGGCGGCCGGAGGGCTTCTTGGAGCGGCAGCTGCGCCGCTGGGGCAAGCAGCTGGAAGCCTCCCGCAGCAGGGAGCTGGCCGGCATCGACGAACTGCGCGAGACACTCGGCAAGCAGCTGCCCGTCTCGCCGCCGCCCACTGTCGTGCACGGCGACTTCCGGCTGGACAACGTGCTGGCGGACGCGGACGACCGCATCGCCGCGGTGCTCGACTGGGAGATGTCCACGCTCGGTGATCCACTGACCGACCTCGGCCTGCTGGCGATGTACAGCGAGCGGCTGAACATCCCCGATCCGCCGATCAGTACGACAGCGGAGGCGCCCGGACACCCGACCCCGCAGGAGCTGATCGAACGCTACGCGGCGGGCTCCGGACGCGACGTCTCCCGCGTCAACTGGTACATCGCGTTCGCCTGGTTCAAGCTCGGGGTGATCCTCGAGGGCATCCATTACCGCTACACCCTCGGCCAGACCGTCGGCCCGGGCTTCGACCGGATAGGCGGCCTCGTCCCGGTCTTCATCGACAACGGACTCACCACACTGCGGAAGGGCTGAAGACTGATGGACTTCGCATACGACGGCCGTACGGAAGAACTGCGCAAGCAGCTCCAGTCCTTCATGGACGAGCACGTCTACCCGGCGGAGGCGGTCGCCGACGCGCAGCGCGCCGAGCAGGACTCGCCCTGGCAGACGCCGCCGATCGTGGACGAACTGAAGGCGAAGGCACGCAAGCACGGACTGTGGAACCTCTTCCTGCCCGACCGCACCTACGGGGGCGGGCTGACCAACCTCCAGTACGCGCCGCTCGCCGAGATCCTCGGCCGCAGCCCGCGGCTGGCCCCGACCGCCGTGAACTGCGCCGCCCCGGACACCGGGAACATGGAGGTGCTGACGGAGTTCGGCAACGCGGAGCAGCGCAGGAACTGGCTGGAGCCGCTCCTCAGCGGCGAGATCCGGTCCGCGTTCGCGATGACCGAGCCGGACGTCGCCTCCTCGGACGCCACGAACATCGAGACGCGCATCCGCCGGGACGGCGACGAGTACGTCATCACGGGACGCAAGTGGTTCATCTCGGGTGCCATGAACCCGGACTGCAAGATCTTCATCGTGATGGGCAAGACCGACCCCGACGCCCCGGACAGCCGCCGCCAGCAGTCGATGGTGCTGGTGCCCCGCGACACCCCTGGTCTCGAAGTACGCCGGGCGATGACCGTCTACGGCTACCAGGACGACTACCACGGCGGCCACGCCGAGATCGTCTTCGACGGCGCGCGGGTGCCGAAGGCCAACCTCATCGGCGAGGAGGGCGGTGGTTTCGCCATCGCACAGGCCCGGCTCGGGCCGGGCCGTATCCACCACTGCATGCGGCTGATCGGCATGGCGGAGCGGGCGATCGAGCTGATGTGCCGCCGGGCACACGCGCGTTCGGCGTTCGGCAAGCCGCTGTCCGAGCAGGGCGTGGTGCGGGAGTGGATCGCCGACGCACGGGTGCAGGTCGAGCAGCTGCGGCTGCTGGTGCTGAAGACGGCCTGGCTGATGGACACGGTCGGGAACCGTGGTGCGCACACCGAGATCCAGGCCATCAAGATCGCCACGCCCCGTGCGGTCGTGGACATCCTGGACCGCGCGGTCCAGCTGCACGGCGCGGGCGGTGTCAGCCAGGACTTCCCGCTGGCGGAGCTGTGGGCGGGCGCCCGTACGCTGCAACTCGCCGACGGCCCGGACGAGGTCCACCAACGGTCCCTGGCCAGCCGCGAGTTGAAGCGGTTCGCAGCGGCAGGGGAGTAGGCCGCACAGCCTGTCCAGGGTGGTCTCGGGCCGTCGCCGTACCGGTGGCGGCTCGAGAGCGCGGCCGCTGTTCGGCGCCCTGGAGCGACCCGACCGGTAGTCGATCGGGCTTGTGGTGTGCTGATGAGGTTCCGGCAGTGGACTGCCGAAGGCGATGACTATGGCGCCAGGTGCAGGTGCCAGGTGCCAGGTGCGCTACGAGATGGGCTGATAGCGAAGGATCACCACACCGGACTCATCGAACCTCGTGGTCTCCACCAAACGCAGCGAGCGGCGCGGCTGCGGCGCCTTGAACAACGGCTGCCCGTCACCGAGCACCACCGGGAAGACGATCAGGCGGTATTCGTCGATCAGGTCCCGCTCCAGGAACGCCGAGATCGCGGTGGCGCCGGCGAACAGCGCGAGATCCTTGCCCGGCTCCTCCTTGAGCCGGGAGACCGCTTCGGCGAGATCGTCGCCGATCCGCCACGCCGGCCCCCAGTTCAAGTCGGGCTGGGACCGCGAGAGCACGATCTTCGGGATGGTGTTCATCAGGCGGGCCTGCTCGGCCTCGATGCTCCTGCTGGAGACTTCCGCTCCGGGCCAGTGCTGCGCGAGCATCTCGTACGCCACCCGGCCGAAGAACATGCCGTCGATTCCGCGCAGCAGGTCGGCCAAGTGGCTGTCGAGCGCGTCGTCCCCCACGTCGATCCAGTCCAGCTCGCCGTTCGGCCCGGCGGTGAATCCGTCGAGGGTCACCATGACCGACAGAATGACCTTGCGCATCCGCGATGCTCCTCTCACCAGCAGCTCTTCCGGGTCTGACCTCCCACGAGCCCGGAACTCATCGCCGCCCGGCCACTGTGCCCGGAGATCACTCTCCACCCGGAAGGCATCAACCGCCGTTCCCACGCTCGCCGGCATGAGAGAGGCCGCTCTCGCAGTCGACAGACATCACGATCCACCGCCGGCCGCCTCGGGGGCGTCGGTCCCTTCCATTTGCAGCAAGTCCCAGCGGTTTCCGTACAGGTCACGGAAGACGGCGACCGTGCCGTAGGGCTCGCGCCTGGGCACCTCTTCGAAAGCGACACCGGCCGCCCGCAGGCGCTCGTAGTCGCGGTCGAACGCGTCGGTGTTCAGGAACCAGCCGACGCGTCCACCGGTCTGGTTCCCGACTCGGGCCTCCTGATCGGAGTCCGTGGCTCTGGCGAGGAGCACAGCCGCTCCCCCGGCTCCAGGCGGGGTGACGACCACCCAGCGCTTCCCGTCGTCGAGACGTGTGTCCTCCCGGAGCTCGAAGCCGAGGGCGTCCACGTAGAAGGTGATGGCCTCGTCGTAGTCACGCACGACAACGGTCACCAGTCCAAGATGAGGCATCCGGCGATCCTGCCCGCCGGCCGTCCAGATGCGCCACCGCAATCCGGTGACCCGTCCCGGGGTCCTCCCGCAGGAGACCTGGGCGAAGCCGGGGCGCGTTTGACAAGATCGACGGCATGGCCGTCACTCACCACGCCCCCGGGCTGATCCTGACCGAGCACGAGTTTCGGGTGCCGTTGGACCACGCCGAGCCGGACGGTGAGCGCATCACCGTGTTCGCGCGGGAAGTTGCCGACCCGGGGGGTCGTGACCTGCCTTTCCTGGTGTACCTGGAGGGCGGTCCCGGCCAGGAGGCGCCCAGGCCCTCTCGCGCGCCGACGAATCCGAGTTGGCTGGAGCGGGCGCTTCGTGATTACCGGGTGCTGATGCTCGACCAGCGCGGCACCGGCCGCTCGACACCGGTCGGCACACTGCCCGGGATGACACCGCGGCAGCAGGCGGACTACCTGACGCACTTCCGGGCCGATGCGATCGTGCGGGACGCCGAATGGATCCGTGCCGAACTGGGCGTGGAGCAGTGGAGTGTGCTGGGCCAGTCATTCGGCGGCTTCTGCACGTTGAACTACCTGTGCCAGGCGCCGCACGGGCTGCGGGAGGCGTTCTTCACCGGCGGCCTGCCCCCGGTGGGGCGGCATCCGGACGAGGTCTACCGCGCCACGTTCGCGACGATGCTGGAGCGCAACCGCCGTTATCACCGGCGCTACCCGGCTGACCGTGACCGGGTGCTGGCACTGCTGGAACGGATCGATTCCCAGGACGTACGACTGCCCAACGGCGATCGGCTCACCTCCCGCCGGTTCCGACAGATCGGCAACGTGCTCGGCATGAGCGACGGCGCCGAACGCCTGCACTATGTGCTGGAGCGCGATCCGGCCTCACCCTCGTTCGCCCACGATGTCGCCGCGGCCATGCCGTTCTCCGGCCGCAATCCGCTCTACGCGGTCATCCACGAGGCCAGCTACGCCGACGGTCACGCGACGCGCTGGTCCGCACAGCGGACGCTGCCGGCCGAATTCGAGGCGGACGAGACGCTGTTCACCGGCGAGCACGTGTTCCCCTGGATGTTCAGCGACTACGGTGAGCTGGCACCGCTGCGGGAGGCAGCCGAATTCCTGGCCGACTACGAGTGGCCGCCGCTCTACGACCCCGACCGGCTCCGTGACTGCCAAGTGCCCTGCGCGGCCGCGATCTACGCGGACGACGCCTACGTCGACCGCGCCTTCTCCGAGGAGACAGCGCGACTCATTCCCACCATGCGGCCATGGCTCACCAACGAGTACGAGCACAACGGGCTTCGCGCCGACGGCGACCGCGTCCTTGACCGGCTCATCGCCCTCGCCCGGGGGTACGCCTGACAGTTCGGCGGGGTGCGGTGGCAGGGGACCAAGCCTGTTGGAGAGTCCTGTAGTCGGTCACGGTGATCCCCTCCCGCTGGAGGAGCTCGCGCGCCTCCGGCGATGTCAGGAACTCGAAATCGGTCCGGCGCACACGCCAGCCGCCGGGATCGATCGCCTGCGCCTCCTCGTTTCCCACACCCGGATGGACCGCCCACTCGCTCAGACCGGCCGGCAGGTCACGTAGCAACCGGGCGTACCGGGCGGACTTGCCGTCGATGTCGAGGCTGAAGCTGTCCAGGAACGGGTGATCGGTGACCGGCAAGCCGCGCGGTCGCACCTTCTGACGTCCAGGTTCGAGCCAGACCCGTACCGCGAGGCCGTACTCCCCGGCCAGGGCTACCGTGAGGTCGAAGATGTCGTCGCGACCGCCATCGGCCAGACAGTGCCAGTCCAGATGGGTCGGCGTCAGCCCGGCATCGACCGCGACGTCGATCTGCGCGCGGAACTCGAGCTCCACCTCGTCGGGACGAGCCCGGGCGAGCAGTTCGGGAACCCGGGCCGGCGTGAAGAGCTCTCCCGTATCGTCGAGCAGCGAGGGCACCTTCTGCTTCGGGATCACCGGCCCCCAACGGTAGTTCGGCGTATCGCAGAACAGCGTGAGGTGGATCCCGAACGGGATCTCCGGCCGCCGGCGGAGCAGGTCCATGGCGTGCGGCGCCGCCGGACACGGCACCATCAGGCTGCACGAGCCGGCGATCCCCTCCTCGATCGACTCGACGACAGCGGTGTTGATCGCGGGGTACATCCCGAAGTCGTCGTTGTTGACGATGAGCACCCGCGCGTCGGCGGGGAACCCCAGCAGCTGACTCGACAAGCCACGTCCGTCCACACCCTGAGCGTGCGCGAACGTGAACCAAGAGTTCAAGGCAATTTCCGTCCGTCCGGCCCCTTATCAACGAGAGACGGTCGGCGCGGCTGCGGGGGCCGCCCGAGCGGCGGGAGTCCGGCCCGCGGCAGGAGTCCGGGCGGTCGGCGGCCTTGGCTACTCTGCACAAGTGACCACCGACCTGACCCTGCTGCCGCGTGTCGCCTATCGCGGACAGGAGGTCACCGCTCCCCGGCTC
>NZ_JBOHCV010000014.1:0-4973 GCF_050698815.1 Streptomyces sp. | reverse complement strand
CATCGTCCCCGCCCGAAGGAGCCCGCGCCGGTGACCTCGAGTCCCTCCCGCCCCGTCGTCCACTCACTCCGCGAGCAGATCCGCGAGCGCATCGTGGACGGCATCGTCAGCGGCCGGTGGCAGCCGGGCGAGCGGATCGTCGAGCGGCGGATCGCGGTCGAGCTCGAGGTCAGCCAGACGCCCGTACGGGAGGCGCTGCGCGAACTCGAAGCGCTGCGACTGATCGAGTCGGTGCCGAACAAGGGTGTACGCGTACGGGAATTGTCGGCCGCCGACCTCGAAGAGATCTATCCCGTACGCGCGGGCCTGGAACAGATCGCCGCCGAACTGGCCGCCCCCCACCTCGCCGAAGACGCCTCGGCCCTGGAACCCCACGTGACGGCGCTCTACGAAGCCGACCGCACCGGCGACGGCGAGGCCCAGGTCCGGCACACGGTCGCCTTCCACCGCGAACTGGTGAAGGCCGCCGGCAACAGCGTCCTGCTGCACACCTGGGAGTCGCTGGGCATCGAGGTGTGGACGGCGCTGTCCATCCGCTGGCTGGGCACGGTGCAGCAGTCCTACGCGGAGGAGCACGAGGCGGTCATGGAGGCGTTCCGCCGCCGCGACCCCCGTATCGCCGAACTGGTCAAGGCCCACGTACTGGGCTGCGCCCCCGCCGTGTCCTGACCCGCGCCTGCCCACGGAGGCGAGGCGCTGGGGCCGGAGGGGAGGGGTGGACGTACTGGGACACTCAAGCGTTATTTTCGGCCCGGCCTTGATGTCACGTCCCCCGCGACGTCACGGGGCCGGGCAGTAAATAATGCCGTCCCAGTACGGCCTGCCCCGGACCGCAGGTCCCAGCGCCGCCCCACACCCCGCCACCCACACCCACACCCGCCCGACACCCCGTGCCGACTTTCACGGCACGGAATGCCAATTTCGCGAGAAGCTTTGATCGATCATCGATCGCCGCGCTACAGTCCGAATGCGGGCGGCCCTGTCCTGCCCCTTCAGGGGCCCGCACCCACACCACCCACACCACCCAGTCCCCCACCCCCTCCCATCCCCCATCCCGTCCGGAAGGTGGCCACCATGCCCAGCGAGCTCGATCAGCTCCCGGACCGCGACCCGCAGGAGACCGCCGAGTGGCGGGAATCGCTGGACGCCGTCACCGCGCACGCGGGCCCCGACCGGGCCGCCTACCTGATGCGCAGCACCCTCGACCACGCCCAGCACCCCACGCTGCGCCTGCTGGAGACGGACTACGTCAACACCATCCCGACCGCCGCCGAGCCGGACTTCCCCGGCGACCGTGCGATGGAGTCGCGGATCACCGCCTGGAACCGCTGGAACGCCGCCGCGATGGTCACCCGCGGCAGCCGCTACGGCCTCGGCGGGCACATCGCGACGTTCGCCTCCGCCGCGTGGCTGTACGAGACGGGCTTCCAGCACTTCTTCCGCGGCAAGGACGACGCCGCCTCCGGCGGTTCCGGCGACCAGCTCTACATCCAGGGCCACGCCTCCCCCGGCATCTACGCCCGCGCCTTCCTCGACGGCCGGCTCACCGAGCACGACCTGGACCACTTCCGCCAGGAGACCGGAGGCCAGGGCCTGCCCTCCTACCCGCACCCGCGGCGGCTGCCGTGGCTGTGGGAGTTCCCGACGGTCTCCATGGGCCTCGGCCCGATCTCGGCGATCTACCAGGCGCGCTTCAACCGCTATCTGACCCACCGCGGGATCAAGGACACCGCCTCCTCCCACGTGTGGGCCTTCCTCGGCGACGGCGAGATGGACGAGCCGGAGTCGACCGCGGCCCTCGCCCTCGCGGGGCGTGAGCAGCTCGACAACGTCACCTTCGTCATCAACTGCAACCTCCAGCGCCTCGACGGCCCGGTCCGCGCCAACTTCAAGATCGTGCAGGAGCTGGAGGCCCAGTTCCGGGCCGCCGGCTGGAACGTGATCAAGTCCCTGTGGGGCGCCGCCTGGGACGAACTGCTCCAGCTCGACACCACGGGCGCGCTGGTCAGGCGGCTCCGCGAGGTGCCGGACGCTCAGTTCCAGACGTACGCGACCCGCGATGTGGCCTACATCCGCGAGCACTTCTTCGGCGCCGACCCCGCCCTCACCGAGCTGGCCCGGCTGGTCTCCGACGACAAGATCGCCGCCTGCTTCCACACCTCGCGGGCCGGCCACGAGCCGCGAAAGGTGTACGCGGCGTACAAGGCGGCCGTCGAGCACAAGGGCGCGCCGACGGTGATCCTGGCGCAGACCGTGAAGGGCTGGACGCTGGGCTCGGGCTTCGAGTCCCGTAACGCCAACCACCAGATGAAGAAGCTGACCGGCAAGGAGTTCCGCGCGATGCGGGACCTGCTGGAGCTGCCGATCCCGGACAGCGCGCTGGAGGACGACCTCGTCCCGTACGCGCATCCGGGCCCGGACTCCCCCGAGGTGCGCTACCTCCAGGAGAGCCGTGCCGCCCTCGGCGGCCCCGCGCCCGCCCGCAAGGTGCACCCGGTGGGCCTGCCGGAGCCGGCGGCGAAGCCGTTCGACGCGCTGAAGAAGGGCTCCGGCAGCCAGGAGATCGCCACCACGATGGCCTTCGTCCGGCTGGTGAAGGACCTGATGAAGGAGAAGGAGACCGGCAAACGCTGGGTTCCGGTCGTGCCGGACGAGGCGCGCACCTTCGGGATGGAGTCGCTCTTCCCCTCGGCCGGGATCTACTCGCCGCTCGGCCAGAACTACGACCCGGTCGACCGTGACCAGCTCCTGTACTACAAGGAGGCGGAGAACGGCCAGATCCTCAACGAGGGCATCACGGAGGCCGGTTCGCTGGCCGACTTCACCGCGGCGGCCACGTCGTACGCGACGCACGGCGAGCCGATGATCCCCTTCTACATCTTCTACTCCATGTTCGGCTTCCAGCGCACCGGCGACCAGTTCTGGGCACTGGCCGACCAGTTGGGCCGCGGCTTCGTCATCGGCGCCACGGCGGGCCGTACGACGATGACCGGCGAGGGCCTTCAGCACGCGGACGGCCACTCGCCGCTGCTCGCCTCGACCAACCCGGCGGTCCTCACCTACGACCCGGCGTTCGCCTTCGAGGTCGGCGCCATCGTCAGGGACGGGCTGCGCCGGATGTACGGCCCGGACCCGGCGGCGAACGAGGACGTCTTCTACTACCTCACGGTCTACAACGAGCCGAAGGTGCAGCCGCCCATGCCGGCCGGCGAGGGCGTCGAGGAGGGCATCCTCAAGGGCCTCTACCGCTTCCAGGAGGGCACGGCGCCCGAGCCGGACTCCCCCCGCATCCAGCTGCTGGCGAGCGGCACGGCCATCCACTGGGCCCTGGAGGCGCAGCGGCTGCTGGCCGAGGAGTGGGAGGTGACGGCCGACGTGTGGTCGGCGCCGTCCTGGACCGAGCTGCGCCGGGACGCGCTGGAGTGCGACGCGGCGCAACTGCGGGGCGAGGACCGGGTTCCGTACGTGACGCGCGTACTGGCGGACGCTCCCGGTCCGGTGCTCGCGGTCAGCGACTGGATGCGGGCGGTCCCGGACCAGATCAGTCAGTGGGTGGAGCAGGACTGGTCCTCGCTGGGTACGGACGGCTTCGGCCTCTCCGACACCCGGGAGGCGACCCGCCGCCACTTCGGTGTGGACCCGCAGTCGGTCACCGTCGCGGCGCTGGCGCAGCTGGCGCGGCGTGGCGAGGTCAAGCGCGAGACGGTGCGCCGGGCGGCGGAGGCCTACGGGCTGGCCTGACGGATCTGACCGGCCTGATCCGCCCGATCCCTCCGGCTGTCACACCCTGGCGGCAGAATGCGGGCATGCGCGCGTCCCGGCTGATCAAGATGGTGCTGCTGCTGCAGTCCCGGCGTGCGATGACCGGTGCCGAGCTGGCGGCGGAGCTGGAGGTCTCGGAGCGGACGGTCACCCGTGACGTGCTGGCGCTGTCGGAGGCCGGGGTGCCGGTCTACGCGGACCGGGGGCGCAGCGGCGGCTACCGCCTGGTGGGTGGCTACCGCACCCGGCTGACCGGCATCGCGCGGGGCGAGGCGGAGGCGCTGTTCCTGTCCGGCGTGCCCTCCGCGCTGCGGGACATGGGCCTCGCGGACGCCGCTTCGGCGGCCCGGCTGAAGGTCTCGGCGGCGCTGCTACCCGAGCTGAGTGACGCGCAGCACAGTGCGGCGCAGCGGTTCCATCTGGACGCGCCGGGCTGGTGGCAGCCGTCGGAGACGCCGGCGCTGCTGCCGGCGCTGGCGGACGCGGTGTGGGCGGACCGCAGGGTCACGATGCGCTACCGGCGGCAAGGTGCCGAGGTGGAGCGGGAGCTGGAGCCGTACGGACTCGTGCTGAAGGCGGGCGTGTGGTATCTGGCGGCCCGGGTGGGTCCGGGCGGTGACCACCGCGTGTACCGGGTGGACCGTGTCACGGGAGTCGAGGAGACCGGCGAACGCTTCGTGCGGGACGAGGACTTCGACCTGTCCGGCTTCTGGGCGGAGCGGTCGGCGGCGTTCGCGCGGTCGATCCTGCGGGAGGAAGTGGTGCTGCGGCTGTCGGAGGCCGGTGCGCGGCGGTTGCGCCACGTCACGGACCGTGCGGCCGCGGACGAGGCGCTGGCGAAGGCCGAACCGGGGGCGGGGGCCTGGGCGACGGTTGTCCTGCCCGTGGAGTCGCTGGACGTGGCCTTCACCCAACTGCTCGCCCTCGGCCCGGAGTGCGAGGTGCTGGAGCCGCCCGCGCTCCGGGCCCGGTTCGGGGAGGCGGCGCGGCGCATGGCCGCGGTGTACGGACCGGACGGTCAGCGGTAACCGGTGACGTCCGCCGTCTTGCTCGCCTGGTCGACCTCGATCATGTAGCGCCAGGCGTCGGGTGCTGAACCGTCCGCGTCCGTGAAGCCGTACTCCTGCGCGAGACCGCCGCTGGACAGCGACTTCCCGTTGAACCGGGCCACGTCCGGGTCGGCCGCCAGCGCCGTCACCGCGCGCCCGACG
>NZ_JBOHCV010000013.1:0-4615 GCF_050698815.1 Streptomyces sp. | reverse complement strand
TGCCGCTGCCCGGGCCCGCTCAGTGGCCCGCGATCACCGTCGTGCTGGTGCTCGGTGCAGCCGGCTTCTGCGCCTTGGGCGTCGGCGTGGCCTCCCTGATCCGCAATGCCGAAGCGGCGCCCGCGGTGGTGCAGTTCGTCCTGTTCCCGCTGGTCTTCGTCTCCGGTACGTACATGCCGATCGACTCCGACATCCTGAACAGCGTTACCGCGGTGCTGCCGGTGAGGCCCTTCAACGAGTCCCTGATCGGCGCCTTCACCGGGGACGGCCCGCTCGCCTGGATGAACCTCGGGGTGCTGCTCGGCTGGGGCATCGCCGGGGCGATCGTCGCCGTCCGCCGCTTCCGCTGGGACCCCCGGCCGGAATGACCGCGGGCGCAAACCGGCCGGCCGGCCGACGGTGCGGCAGCGGCGGCAGGAGCGATCGAACAGAGGACTTGAACCTGGTGGCGAATTACATCGACATGTGCCCTATTGGGTTCCAACTGGCCCGATCGCCCTCGAAACAGGGTCTTGCCAGACGCGACCGCTGGCCGAATACTCCCCTTCAGCGCTTGTCAGGGGCACGCCGATTAACGCGGCGGATTCCTGCCTGCGCCTCACGGGCCCACCCACCCAACGGGCCCCCGGTTCCCCACAACTGGAGGAAAAGTGAGGATCAAGCTCCCCACCCCCCACGGCACCATCGCACGACGCGCGCGGCTCATCGCCGTGGCAGCCGGCCTCGCGGCCACCGCCGCAATCGCCGTCCCCGCGACCGGAGCAACCGCTCAGCCGGCCCCGAAGACCTTCAGTGCCGCCGCTCTCGACGACACGACCGATTCCCTGCGCACCGCCCACGTCGGCGGCACCGCCTGGTACATCGACAAGAAGGCCGACAAGGTCGTCGTCACGGTCGACCGCACGGTCTCCAAGGCCGAGGTAGCCAAGATCAAGAAGGAAGCCGGCGTGAACGTCGGCGCCCTCGAGATCAACCGCACCAAGGGCAAGTTCACCAAGCTCATCGCCGGTGGCGAAGCCATCACCACCGGTGGCGCCCGCTGCTCGCTCGGCTTCAACGTGCAGAACGGCAGCGGCACCAAGTTCGCCCTGACCGCGGGTCACTGCACCAACATCGGCAGCTCCTGGTCCATCGGCACGAGGGCCGGCAGCAGCTTCCCCGGTAACGACTACGGCATCATCCAGCACTCCAACCCGTCCGCCGCGGACGGCAGGGTCTACCTCTACAACGGCTCGTACCAGGAGATCACCGGCGCCGGCAACG
This sequence comes from Streptomyces sp., assembly GCF_050698815.1. GTDB lineage: Bacteria > Actinomycetota > Actinomycetes > Streptomycetales > Streptomycetaceae > Streptomyces. Next base: position 3,352 of record NZ_JBOHCV010000013.1, on the reverse strand, counting down.
CCTTCGTCGGCCAGTCCGTCCAGCGCAGCGGCAGCACCACCGGCCTGCACGGCGGCACCGTCACCGGCCTGAACGCCACCGTCGACTACGGACCCGACGGCGTCGTCACCGGCATGATCCAGACCAACGTCTGCGCCGAGCCCGGCGACAGCGGCGGTTCGCTCTTCTCCGGCAGCACCGCTCTCGGCCTGACCTCGGGCGGCAGCGGCAACTGCTCCTCCGGCGGCACCACCTTCTTCCAGCCGGTCACCGAGGCGATGAGCGCCTACGGTGTGAGCATCATCTGAGCCTCCCTCCACCCCGGTTGGAGACTCGTCCCAGCACCAAGCGCCGCCCCCGTCCGGGTCCTCGGACGGGGGCGGCGTGCTGCACCGCGCGGGCCGGCCGGGCCGGCCGGGCCGGTCTGCGCGTGTGGCATCAGTCGGAGGCGGGCTCCTCCTCCCGGCTCGCCGGCTCGCGCAGTTCGACCTTGCGGACCTTGCCGCTGACCGTCATCGGGAAGTCCGCCATGACCCGCAGCCGCCGCGGAATCTTGTAGTGCGCCAGACGGCCGTCGCAGAACGCGGTGATCTCCTGCGCGGTGGGCGGGTCGGCCGGGTCGGCCGGGATGACGCAGGCCAGGATCTCCTCGCCGTAGCGCTCGTCGGGTACGCCCACCACCTGCACGTCGGAGATCTTGGGATGGGTGTAGAGGAACTCCTCGATCTCGCGCGGGTAGACGTTCTCGCCGCCGCGAATGATCATGTCCTTGATGCGGCCGGTGATGGCGACGTAGCCGTCCTCGCGCATCACCGCGAGGTCGCCGGTGTGCATCCAGCGGCTCGCGTCGATGACCTCGTCCGTCCGCTCCGGCTCCTCCCAGTAGCCGAGCATGACCGAGTAGCCCCGGGTGCACAGCTCCCCCTGTTCGCCGCGCGGCACGGTCACGCCGCCGGCCGGGTCGATCACCTTGACCTCCAGGTGCGGCAGCACCCTTCCCACCGTCTCCGTGCGCCGCTCCAGGTCGTCGTCGGTGCGGGTCTGGGTGGAGACCGGCGAGGTCTCGGTCATCCCGTAGCAGATGGCCACCTCGGCCATGTGCATCTCGGCGACGACCCGCTTCATGACCTCCACCGGGCACGGTGAGCCCGCCATGATCCCGGTACGGAGAGTGGAGAGGTCGTAGGAGGCGAAGTCGGGCAGACCCAGCTCCGCGATGAACATCGTCGGCACCCCGTACAGCGACGTGCAGCCCTCGTCCTGGACGGCGCGCAACGTGGCCGCCGGCTCGAAGGAGGGCGCCGGGATGACGACGCAGGCTCCGTGGCTGGTGGCGGCGAGATTGCCCATGACCATGCCGAAGCAGTGGTAGAAGGGCACCGGCAGACACACCCGGTCCTGCTCGGTGTAGCTGATCAGTTCGCCCACGAAGTAGCCGTTGTTGAGGATGTTGTGGTGCGAGAGGGTGGCGCCCTTGGGGAATCCGGTGGTGCCCGAGGTGTACTGGATGTTGACCGGGTCATCGCAGCTCAACGTCGCTTCGACCGCGCGCAGCCGGTCCTCGGAAACATCATCGCCGGCGCCGGCCAGCGCGTCCCAGCCGGAGGTGCCGATGTGCACCGTCTCCCGCAGCCGGGGGCATTCGCCGGCCACCTCCCGGGCCATCGCGCGGTAGTCGCTGGACTTGTACGCGGTCGAGGCGATCAGCATCTCCACCCCCGACTGCCGCAGCACGTAGGCCAGTTCGTGCGTACGGTACGCGGGGTTGATGTTGACCATGACAGCCCCGATCCGCGCGGTGGCGTACTGCACCAGCAGCCACTCCGGGCAGTTGACCGCCCAGATGCCCACCCGGTCCCCCTTGCCGATGCCGCGCGCCAGCAGCCCGCGGGCGAGCCGGTCGACGTCGGCGACGAACTCCGCGTACGTCCAGCGCCGGCCTTCGGCGACGTCGACGAGTGCCTCGCGGTCGGGATGGGCGGCGGCGGTCCGGTCCAGGTTGCGGCCGATGGTGTCGCCGAGCAACGGCGTCGTAGCGGTCCCGCTCGTGTACGAGAGCGCCGTGGATTGTCCGGTCACCGAGTTCTCCTCGTCGTCATCCCACAGAGGTGCAACCAGCATCGTGCGGCGACCGCCCTGCCGGGCACCACCCCCGGACAGGACTGATCGCGATCGGCGACGTTGCCCGTACGCTCCGTCGCCGTCCTGAAGCCCTGAGAAGCGGGGCGGTCACGCCGGTGCGAACATGAAGAGGTGCGAGCACACCGGCTGGTGGATCTGAGGGGTGCGGGGAAAGCCCATCCCGCGCTGCTGCTGATACCGCTCTGCTGGATCGCGGCGGTCATGGCGGTCGACATCCCGGCCCCGGCGAACATCCACCTGGGCCCGCTGCTCGTGGCGGCGCCCGCGTTCACGGCGACCATCGCCGGGCCCCGGCTGACGGCGTCGATCGGCGCGCTCGCGGTCGCGGCACAGGTTTCCACCAGCATGGCACGAGGGGTGCTGGACACGGAGAACCTCGAGGCCCAGATCGCCGCACTGGTGCTCGTCTCGGTGCTCACCACCGTCTTCTGCCTGCTGCGCGGCAGACGCGACCGGCAGCTGGAGCAGACCCGGTCGGTGGCCGAGGTCGCCCAGCACGTACTGCTGCGGCCCATGCCTCGCCGCAGCGGCCCGCTGGAGATCGACTCCTTCTACCTCGCGGCGGAGGACGAGGCCGAGATGGGCGGCGACCTGCTCGCGGCCGCCCGTACCGTGAACAGCACCCGCGTGCTCATCGGCGATGTACGCGGCAAGGGCCTGCCCGCCTACAGCCAGGCCGCCCTCCTGCTGGGCGCCTTCCGCGCCGCGGCCCACCGGCAGGCCACCCTGACCAGGCTCGCCATCCACCTCGACGGCGCCATCCGCTGGGACACCAGTCAGTGGACGGCCGATAGGGACCTGGACACCGACGAATCCTTCGCGACCCTCATCCTGCTGGACGTTCCCGACGAGGACTGGGTGGTCCACGCCATCCACTGCGGCCATCCCCCGGCCCTGCTGCTGCGCCGGGGCACCGTCACGCCCTGCCCGACCCAGCCGGCCGACCTGCCCGTCGGCCTGGGCGGCTTCGCCGCAACGTCCCGCTACCACGTCGAAGCGCTCCCCTTCGATCCCGGTGACCTGCTGCTCCTCTACACCGACGGCGTCACCGAAGCCCGCGATGACACCGGGGACTTCTATCCGCTCGCCGAGCGGGCGACGGCCTGGACCAAGGACAGTCCGCACGACCTGATCGCACACCTGCGGGAAGACCTGCTCGCACACGCACACGGCGGCCTCGGTGACGACGCCGCGGCCGTCGCGATCCGGCGCCGGCCGACGTGAGGAGGCC
>NZ_JBOHCV010000012.1:0-7363 GCF_050698815.1 Streptomyces sp. | reverse complement strand
GTCTTCTGCTTGAACGCCCAGTCCAGCATCCGCTTCGCGTCCGGGTAGCGGTCGCCGCTGTTGAGGATCGTGCCGACGACCGTACGGTCACCCTTCGTCGCCGCGAAGACGAGGCAGGCGCCCGCCTTGCTGCCGGTGCCGGTCTTGATACCGATGACGCCCTGGTAGGAGCCGAGCATCCGGTTGGTGTTGTACCAGGTGTAGGTGCGGCCGTTGGTGGCCTTCTGCTTGGTCGACTTCGACTTCACGACCGCACGGATGTTGGAGCTGCCCAGCGCGTACTTGCCGAGCTTGGCCATGTCCCGCGGGGTGGAGTGGTTACGCCCCTGCTTGGAGATGCCGTCGAAGGAGTCGAACTCGGTGTTCTTCATGCCGAGCTGGTCGGCCTTCTTGTTCATCTTCGAGATGAAGGACTTCACGCGCGCGGACGTCGAGCCGCCCGAGCCGATGGCGTCCGCCAGGGCATAGGCGGCGTCGCAGCCGGAGGGCAGCATCAGCCCGTACAGCAGCTGGCGCAGGGTCAGCTTGTCGCCGGTCCGCAGATCGGCCGTGCTGGCACCCCACTTGGCGACGTAGTCGCGGTAGGTCTTCTTGACCGTGACCCGGCGGTCGAGGTTCACGTCCTCGGTGCTGACGACGACCGCCGCGGTCATCACCTTGGTGGTGCTGGCCATCTCGCGCCGGGTGTCGGCGCCCCTGCCCCACAGGGTCTTGCCCGACCCGCCCTCCAGCAGGAAGGCGCCCTTGGCCTTGACGCCGGAGGGGCCGGCCGCCGCGTGCGCCGGCGTCGCGGCCAGCGGCCCGGCGACCAGCACGGCTCCGGCCGCCACCGCCACGGCACCCGCTCGGCGGGCCCGCTTCGATACAAGTCTCACTCAACGCTCCATCGTCCGACGGGGGCCTGCGGTGCCGACAGCGGTCGGGCGGTCCGGCACGGGCGCCCCCATGAAAAGTCTTCTGCCACAGCAGACAGCCCCGGGCCCCGATTGGTTGCACGGCGGGACGGATTTGACGTGACTTGCCAGACTTGACGGACTCGAGCGAGGAGCCCGGCTTCGGCGTTCGGCGGTCAGACCTTCGAGCGCTCCGGGATCGCGTCGCCGGCCGGGGCGTCGCCACGGCCGTAGTGGTGCGTGGTGAACATGTAGAGCAGGCCGGTCACCACGACGATGCCGCCGCACAGCAGCACGATGTAGTTGTCGTACCAGGGCGCCTCCGGGGTGCGGGCCCAGGAGATGTTGATGATGGCGAAGATGCCGTACGCCAGCGCCACGGAGTTGACCAGCAGCCCCCAGCGTCCGAGGCGGAAGTCGCCGGTCGCCCGCCAGCCCTTGAGGCGGGCCCGCAGGGCGGCCAGCACGACCATCTGGAACGAGCCGTAGATGCCGAGGATCGCGAAGGAGACGATCTTGGTGAGGGCGTCTTCGGAGATCAGCGACCCGAAGGCGATCACGGTCGGGATGACCGCGGCCACCAGCAGGGCGTTGTGCGGAACGGCGCGCGCGTGGGAGAAGCCGCGCAGCAGCCGGTGTCCGACGACCATCTTGTCGCGCGCGTAGGAGTAGATGAGGCGGCCCGCCGCGGCCTGCAGGCTGATCGTGCAGGACAGGAACGAGATGAGCACGACGCCCATCACCAGCCGCGCCCCGACCTCGCCCAGCGCGTCGAAGAGCACGCGCACCACCGGGTCGGTGTCCTCGCCGGCGATCACGGCCTGGTAGTCGGTGACGGCGAGCAGCAGCGTCAGGCAGGTGAACATGGCCGCCGCGCCGCCGACGTAGACCGTGCGGCGCATCGCCTTGGGGATGACGATCCCGGGACGGGCGACCTCTTCCGCGAGGTCACCGCACGCCTCGAAGCCGTAGTACTGGTAGAAGCCGATGATGCTGGCCGCCAGGAAGACGGGCAGGTACGAACCGCCCTCCGAGGTGCCGAAGTCGTCGAAGAGGACGCCGAGTCCGTGGAAGCGGTGGGTGGAGAGCAGCCAGATGCCGACGACGACCGCGCCGACCAGTTCCGCGGTGAAGCCGATGACGGCGGCGTGCGAAAGGGCCCGCGTGCCCGCGTAGTTGATGAGAGCGGCGACGACGATGAGCGCGACCGTGCACAACACGGTGGTGTGCACGGTCGGTTCGAAGCCGAAGAGGATGGCGATGTACGGGCCGGCGCCGTAAGCGACCGCGGTGATCGTGACCAGCAGCGCCCACATGTAGACCCAGCCGGTCATCCACGCCCAGCGCCTCCCCCACAGGCGGCGCGCCCACGGATAGACGCCGCCCGCGATCGGAAACTGGGCGACGACCTCGCCGAAGACCAGCGCGACGAGGAACTGTCCGACGCCGGCGAGTACGAACGCCCAGATCATCGGCGGCCCGCCGGTCATCAGGGCGGTGCCGAAGAGGGTGTAGGTGCTCACCACGGGAGAGAGGTAGGTGAAGCCGAGGGCGAAGTTGGCCCACGGGCCCATCTCCTTGCGGAACTCCGAACCGTGCGCGGCCGATTCGCCCGGCCCGCCACTCCCGCCCGGTCCGCCCGGTCCGCCCGGTCCGCCCGGTCCCGGTGTTCCCGCGTCCGCGTCCGCGTCCGACATCAGTGCTCAACTCCCGGTACGTCTTGGGTCTTCTCGGTGCCTTGCGGGCCGGGCGGTTCCCGGCCGGTGATCAGATCCGCCGCGCGCTCGGCCACGAGCAGCACGGTCACCATGGGGTTGGCCGTCGGCAGGCTCGGGAAGAGGGAGGCGTCCACCACCCGTACGCCCTCCTGGCCCCGCAGCCGCAGCTCGGGGTCGAGCACGGCCATCCGGTCGTCGGCGGCTCCCATCCGGCAGGTGCCGGCCGGGTGGTAGACGGTGTGGGCGGCGCGGCGCCCGTACGCGGACAGCTCCCGGTCCGTCGTCAGTTCGGGGCCGGGAGCCACCTCCCGCCGCAGCCATTCGCGCAGCGGGCCGGTGGCCGCGACCTCGCGGGCGATGCGCAGCCCGTCGACGACGGTGCGCTCGTCGTGGCCGTCCGGGTCGGTGAAGTAGCGGAAGTCCAGGGCCGGTTTGACGGTCGGGTCGGCGCTGCGCAGGAACAGCCGGCCGACGGAGAGGGCGCGCGGCACGTTCGGGGTCATGCAGACGCCGTGCTCGGGGGTGGGGTAGCCGAGACGTTCGGTGTTGACGGTGAACGGCACCTGGTAGAAGTGGAACATCAGGTCGGGGCGCGGCTGTGCGGTGTCGCGGCGCACGAACAGGCCCGCGTCGGAGTCCATCGCCGAGTTCGGGGGCAGCGGCCCGGTCTCCCAGATGATCACCGACTCCGGGTGGTCCTGCAGGTTCTCCCCCACCCCTGGCAGGTCAGCGAGTACGTCGATGCCCAGCCGGCGCAGGCGGGCGGCCGGCCCGATACCGGACAGCATCAGCAGCCGGGGCGTGTCCACGGCCCCGGCGCACAACAGCAGTTCGCGCTCCGCCCGTACGGTGCCCTCCGTCCCGTCCGCGTACGTCACCAGGACCCGGGTGAGGCGCCCGGCGTCGTCGTGCAGCAGCCGGTACGCCCACGTCTGAAGCTTCAGCGTCAGGTTGGGGCGGTCCAGGACGGGGTGCAGATAGGCGACGGACGCGGAGGAGCGGTGGTTGGTGGCGGGGTCGTAGGCGAGGGAGAAGAAGCCGGCGCCGTCGGCGAAGGGGTGGGCGTTGAAGTCGTCGACGACCGGGACGCCGAGGGCGTCGACGGCTGCGGTGACGAAATCGTGGGCGATGGCGTTGCGGTCCTCGTGGGCCACGGGCCGGATGGTGTTGAGCAGCCGGTGCCGGTAGGGCAGTACGGTGCCGGGGCCCCAGCCCGCGGCGCCGTTGCGGACCCATTCCTCGAGGTCCTCGGGGAAGGGCAGGAAGCTGATGAGGGTGTTGTGCGAGGAGCAGCCGCCCAGCACGCGGGCGCGCGAGTGCAGGATGTGGGAGTTGCCGCGGGGCTGCTCGACGGTGGGGTAGCCGTAGTCGAGGTCGGAGCCGATCAGGTTGATCCAGTTGCGCAGCCGCAGGACCCGCTCATCCCCTACGTCGCTGGGCCCGCCCTCGATGACGCACACCCGGCAGTCCGGGTCCTCGGTCAGCCGCGCGGCCAGCACGCACCCGGCCGTACCGCCGCCGACGATGACGTAGTCGTAGGAGTCAGCCGAGCCGCTCATCCCTTGAACCAGCCGGAGGGGGCGGGGGAGAGGTTCTGGTAGATGTGCTTCGCCTCCTGGTACTCCCGCAGTCCGGTCGGCCCGAGTTCGCGTCCGATGCCGGACCGGCCGAAGCCGCCCCATTCGGCCTGCGGCACGTAGGGGTGGAAGTCGTTGATCCACACGGTGCCGTGGCGCAGCCGGTTCGCCACCCGCTGGGCGCGGCTCGCGTCACTGGTCCACACGCCGCCCGCCAGGCCGTAGCGGGTGTCGTTGGCCAACTCCACGGCCTCGTCCTCGGTATGGAAGCGTTCGATGGTCACCACGGGCCCGAACACCTCCTCCTGCACGATCCGCATGGACCGGTCGCAGTCGGCGTAGACGGTGGGCAACAGGAAGAAGCCACGGGCGAGTTCGGGGTCGTCCGGCCTGCGCCCGCCGGTGACCAGGCGGGCTCCGTCCGTACGGGCGATCTCCAGGTAGCTCTCGACCTTCGCGCGGTGTTCGGCGGAGCTGAGCGGCCCGCTCTCGGTGAGCGGCTCCAGCCCGTCGCCCAGCCGGATGGCCTGGGCCCGGCTGGCGAGTTCGGCGACGAAGCGGTCGTGGATGCCGGCCTGGACCAGATGCCGGGAGCCGGCCGAGCAGACCTGGCCTGAGTGGAGGAAGGCGGCGTCGAGCGCGTAGTCGAGGGCGGCCTCGAAGTCGGCGTCGTCGAAGACGATGTAGGGGTTCTTGCCGCCCAGTTCCAGGGCGATGTTCTTCACGCTGCTCGCCGCGCCCGCCATGATCTTCCGCCCGGTGGCCAGGCCCCCGGTGAAGGAGACCATGTCCACCTCGGGGTGCGAGGCCATGGCGGCGCCGACCGTGGCTCCGGAGCCGAGGACGAGGTTGGCCACCCCGGGCGGCGTACCGGCCTCGGCCAGCAGGCCCATCAGGGCGATCGTGGTCAGCGGCGTCGTCTCGCTCGGCTTGAGCACGAAGGTGTTGCCCGCGGCGAGGGCCGGGGCGACCTTCCAGGACGCCTGGAGCAGCGGGTAGTTCCACGGGGCGATCAGCGCGCACACCCCGACCGGCTGATGGACGACCCTGCTGAGCACGTCAGGACCGACGTCGATGATCCGGCCGGCGTCCTTGCCCGCGATCTCGGAGAAGTAGCGGAAGGCGTTCGCGATGTCCTCGATGTCGATGCGCGCCTCGGCCAGCGTCTTCCCGGTGTCGAGCGTCTCGATCCGGGCGATCTGCTCCAGGTCGCGCAGGAGCAGCTCGTGCACGCGGTAGAGCACGTCGGCGCGGCGCCGGGTGGGCGCGTCGGCCCAGTCGGCGCGTTCGAAGGCCCGCTTCGCCGCCCGTACGGCCAGATCGACGTCGGTCTCGTCCGCTTCGTCGACGGCGGTGATGACCGAGGCGTCGAACGGATTGACCACGTCACGCCGTCCGCCGGTCACGGGCGTGGTCCACTCGCCGTCGATGTACAGCTCAGCCATCCGTACTCCCTCGCGCTCCCACTCTCCCGCTCTCCCGCTCATCGTGCGGCGCACGGTCACCCGCTACCAGGGGCGCACCGGAAGGGGCGGTTTCGGGGGCGGGATGTTGACCCACGTGGTCCAAGATCGGCCGGGAGCCGGACCGGGCGGCCGCGGACGGGAACAGGGACACCATGATCGACGAAGCGCTGACTCTGCTGGGGTGGCTCAGACGCAGCCGCACGCGGGACGCCGCCCGGCCGGACCGGGACGCCTGCCCGGACCCGGGCGGCAGCCCAGGCCCGGACGGCACCCGCTTGCGGCCGGTGTTCACGGCCGACTTCTCCGCACCCGGCCAGTGGGTCGCGGGCAGGTCGTGGGCGTATCCGGACGGCGGCCCCACCAACCCCGGCGACAACAAGCTGGACCACCTGGTGGACGACCCCGGCTATGCGCGTACGGGCACGTTCAAGGCGACCTGGCACCGGGACGGCAACTGGCGGGCGGGCCTGCTCACCACCGAGGGCAGCGACGAGGGGTTCACCCTGCGGACCGGCGACATCCTCGAGACCCGGGTGCGGCTCCCCGAGGAAGCGGGTGCCTGGCCGGCCATCTGGACGTGGCGGGACGGCGGCAACGAGATCGACGTGTTCGAGTACCACCCGGACAACCCGGACGTGCTGGAACTCTCCAACCACGTGAACGGCGGCGGGCACTACTACTCGCACCCGGCGATCCGGCCGGGCGCCCGGGTCGATCTGACGGTTGAGTTCGGCGCCGGATCGGTGGTGTGGTGGGTCAACGGGGTGCGTGCGCACGCGGACCGCACCGGCGTCGGCCCGCACTGGTCCGCGTACCTGATCGTGAACCTGTCGGTCTGCGCGGGCGAGCACCATCCGCCGCCGGACCGGTCCGCCTCCTGTATGACGTACGAGGTGGACCACCTGCGGGTCTACCGGGGCTGACCTGGAGTCAGCGCGGCGGCGGCAGGAAGGGGTTCCGGTCGGGAACCGGCGTGCCGCGCAGCCCGTAGCGGGCCCACAGCACGCGCTGCAGATACAGCGTGACCGTACCGGCGACGAACATCCCGGCGAGGTTCACGCCGAGCTGCTGGAACGAGGCGCCGACCTCGCTCCAGTGTTCGAGCGGGATCGCGACCGCGATGTTCCCGGCCGCCGGCACCGTGGTGACGGAGATGAAGACGCCCACCAGCGCCGAGGACTTTCCGGCGGTCATGGAGAGAATCCCGGCCACCCCCGCCAGCAGCGCCACGATGAAGGACCAGCGGTCCGGATGGATGATGAAGTCGGTCAGCGGCCGGTCGGACAACATGTCCGGCGTGACCCAGCCCAGCAGCCGGCTCACGCCCGCGCAGGCCAGCGTGATCGCGATGGCCACCGTGAAACCGATGGCCAGCGTCCGTACCGCCGCACCCACCAGGCGCACATCGCGCTGGAGCACCCCGAAACAGACCGCCGCCACCGCCCCGAACTCAGGACCGAGGACCATCGCGCCGACGATCAGGATCGGCTGGTCCAGCAGCGCGCCGATCGCCGCGATCTGCGTCGCCAGCGCGAGGAACGCCAAAAATGCCCAGGTCAGGCGAGTCTCGTTCGAGGTGCGGGAGATCAACTCGTCCCAGACGACGGCGTCATCGGGCTCCCCGGGGGCGACCTTCTCGGCGACTTCGGCCGCCGTGGAGATCGACAGATACAGCTCCTCGACGGTGATCGCGCCGGTCTCCTTCAGGC
>NZ_JBOHCV010000011.1:0-12354 GCF_050698815.1 Streptomyces sp. | reverse complement strand
GGAAAGCCGGAGTCGAAGCCGACGGCGGAGGAGACCGCCAAGACGCCCGCCAAGGACGGTCCCGGCACGCTGCCGGGCATCTGGCACACGAAGGTGGGCGGCAAGGAGTTCGTGCTGACCATCGCGGGCGACGCGGTCACGCTGCTGCGGGAGAAGACGAACTGCACCGGCCGCGTCATGGACGCCGGCCAGCCGGCGCTGACCCTCAAGTGCCCGGGCGGCACCGGTGAGGAGCGCACCAACGGCACCGTCGAGTCGCTCAAGGCCAAGTCGATGAAGGTGAGTTGGAACGGCGGCGCCACGGACGCCTACGTCAAGGTCGCCGAAGCTCCCAAGACGCTGCCCAAGGACCCGAAGGACATGGAGAAGCTGATCCCGGCAGGCTGAGTACGCGGGAACGCCGACACGTTCCGGGCACGGCGGAAACCGTGCCCGGAACGCGCTGAGAATTACTGACCACGGTGCCCGCGGCGCATCAACGGGTCGTCGATCGCTTCGACCAGCCAGTCCAGCCGGGCCTGGTCGCCCAGTACGGGGTTGGCCAGCACGCCGACGCCGTCCACGGCGATCTCCACGAAGTCCCCGGCGCGGAGCGTGAAGTCCAGGCCGGGCACGATGCCGGTGCCCGTGGAGAGCACGGCGCCGTCGGGGAATGGCTGGGCGTGCCAGAGGTGGTCGGCCAGGCCCCGCGGGTCGCGGTGGAACGCCACCGTGGAGGTCTCCCCCTCGAAGACGACGGCACCCTCCCGCCGGATGACGAGGCTGATCCACAGCGCGCCCGGCTCGTCGATCTCCCAGGCGGGCACGATGCCCGAGGAGACCGCTGCGCTCCCGCCGTAGACCTTCGCCTGCGGGAGATAGAGGGGGTTCTCGCCCTCGATCGAGCGGGAGCTGACGTCGTTGACGACCACGTAGCCCACCGTCTCGCCCTGCCGGTTGAGCACGAGGCCCAGCTCCGGCTCGGGGACGTCCAGCTCGGAGTCGTCCCGTACGGCGATCGGCTCGCCGTCGGTGACCACCCGCCAGGGCTGCGCCTTGAAGAAGAGTTCGGGGCGGTCGGCGTCGTAGATCCGCTCGTAGATGGAGCGTTCGGTGCTCTCGGCGACCCTGGCCTCACGGGAGCGCTCGTAGGTGACACCGGACGCCCACAGCTCCATCAGCCCGTCCAGCGGCGGCAGCAGCAGCACGCTCTCCTCGGCGAAGGCGGGCGGGCCGTCGACGGCGGTGCGTTCGACCAGGGAGCGAAGCTCGGCCGCGGTCAGCCGCAGCAGATCGGCGACGCGTGGCAGCCGGTCGAAGGCGCGGATCTGGCCGGCGCCGTCGGCGACGCCGGTACGGACGGTCCCGCTGTCGTCGGCGAAGCGCACGATGCGAGTCATCGCTACTCCTCGGGGCTGGAGACATCTGACCGCTGGAACCTAACTTCACCGACCTGACCTGGGCAAGGGTCCGGCGTCATCTCTGGCGGGAGCGCCAGACATCTGACATCTTGGCCCCAGCCCGTCTTGCCGGACAGCCGGGCCCAGCAGCCCCCGCAGGTACAGGAGTGCCCGATGACCGCCCGTATCGTCGACGTCGAGACGATCGACGTCCGCTTTCCCACCTCGCGCGCCCTCGACGGCTCCGACGCCATGAACGAAGCGCCGGACTACTCCGCCGCCTACGTGGTGCTGCACGTCGGCGGTGGCGACGACGGCGACAGCGGTGCGCAGGTGTCCGAGGGACACGGTTTCACGTTCACCATCGGACGGGGAAACGAACTGGCGGTCCAGGCGGCACAGGCGATCGGCGAACGCGCCCTCGGTCTGTCCGTCGCCGAGATCGCCGGTGACCTGGGCGGCTTCTCGCGCCACCTGCTGGGCGACAGCCAGCTGCGCTGGCTCGGCCCGGACAAGGGAGCGATCCACCTCGGCACGGCCGCCGTCGTCAACGCGGGCTGGGACCTGGCCGCCAAGCGGGCGGGCAAGCCGGTCTGGAAGCTGCTCGCCGACTTCACCCCGCGCCAGATCGTCGACCTGGTGGACTGGCGCTACCTGAAGGACGCACTCACGCCGGAGGCGGCACTGGAACTGCTGGAGTCACGGGTACCGGGCCGGGCCGGGCGCGAGGCGTACGTACGCGAGCACGGCTACCCCGCCTACACCACCAGCGCGGGCTGGCTCGGCTACGACGACGCGAAGCTCGCGCGGCTCTGCCGGGAGGCGGTGGAGCAGGGCTGGGACTCGGTCAAGCTGAAGGTGGGCGCGGACCTCGCCGACGATGTACGCCGCTGCCGCATCGCCCGCGAGATCATCGGTCCGGACCGGCGGCTGATGATCGACGCGAACCAGACCCTCGGCGTCGCGGAGGCGATCGAGTGGGCGGCGGCGCTGGCGGAGTTCGGCATCTGGTGGTTCGAGGAGCCGACCAGCCCGGACGACGTACTCGGCCACGCCGCCATCGCGCGGAGCATCAAGCCGACCCACGTGGCCACCGGCGAACACGCGCACAACGCCGTGATGTTCAAGCAGTTCCTGCAGGCGGAGGCGATCGGCATCTGCCAGATCGACGCCTGCCGGCTCGGCGGCGTCAACGAGGCGGTCGCCGCGCTGCTGCTGGCCGCCGCCCACGACGTGCCGGTCTGTCCGCACGCGGGCGGCGTCGGCCTGTGCGAGCTGGTGCAGCACCTGTCTGTCTTCGACTACGTGGCGGTCAGCGGCTCGATGGACGACCGCGTCATCGAGTACGTCGACCACCTGCACGAGCACTTCCACGACCCCGTACGCATCCGCGGCTCGCGCTACCTGGTGCCCGAGGCGCCCGGTTACAGCGCGCGGATCCGCCGCGAGACGCTGGCCGCACACCGCTACCCCGGCGGTCCCGTATGGAGCGGAACCGGCCGGGTGACATCCTGACCGGCATGTCGAGGACCACAACGACCCATACGGACGGGGACGGGGACGGTTCCGGTGCCGGCGCTGCCGGCAGAGTGGGCGGCGTCGGCAGCGTCGTGGACGTCGCGATCAGCCGGCTCAAGGAGCGCATCGAGACCGGCGAGTTCACCCCCGGCCACCGGCTGCCGCCGGAGTCGGTGCTCGCCGGCCAACTGGAACTGTCCCGGCCGTCCCTGCGCGAGGCCGTACGGGCACTCGCCATGGCCGGCGTGCTGGACGTGCGGCGCGGCGACGGCACCTTCGTCACCGACCTGCGTCCGGACCGGCTGCTCAGCGCCATCGGCAGCTTCCTCGACCTCGCCCAGGACACCGGCCTCGAGGAGATGCTCGAATGCCGCAAGGTGCTGGAGCCCGGTGCCACGGCGCTCGCCGCGACCCGGATCGACGACGCCGCACTCGACGGCCTGCTGCACCGGATCGAGCGGATGCGCACCCTCCAGGACGCCGGCGAACTGGTACGGGAGGACTTGGCCTTCCACGCCGACATCGCCGCCGCGACCGGCAACCGCACCCTGGAGTCCCTGGTCTCCTCGGTCAGCAACAGGACGGCCAGGGCCCGCGTCTGGCGCGCCCTGGTCAAGTCCGACGTCCTGTCCTGGACGCACCACCAGCACATGGACATCTACCGCGCCCTGCGCGCCCGCGACAGCCTCGCCGCACACGCGGCGGCGAGCCTGCACGTCAGCGATGTGGAGACGTGGGTGCGGGAGCGGCTGGACGCGGTACGCGAGGACCCCGCGGCCGGTCCGGGCTGACCCGGACCGGTCCGGAGCGGTCCGGAGGACCGGCTCAGCGACGCGCGGCGTGGATGCGGCCGGTCACCTCGCCCATGCCGATGCGGCCGGCCGGCCCCGGCGCCCAGGCGGTGAGCGTCACCTCGTCGCCGTCCTCCAGGAAGGCACGGGTGCCGTCCGGGAGTTCGAGGGGCTCCTTGCCGCCCCAGGTCAGCTCCAGCAGGCTGCCGCGCTGGGCGGGTTCGGGGCCGCTGACCGTGCCGGACGCGTAGAGGTCGCCGGTACGCAGGGAGGCGCCGTTGACCGTCATGTGGGCCAGCTGCTGTGCGGCCGTCCAGTACATCGCGGAGAACGGCGGCTCGGCGATCGTATGGCCGTTGAGTGCGACGGTGATACGCAGGTCGATGCCGCCGGGCTCCGGCTCGACCGCGTCGTCGAGGTAGGGGAGAAGGGGAACGTCGCGGGCGGGCGGTGCGGTACGGGCCGCGTCCAGGGCGTCGAGCGGGGTGATCCAGGGGGAGACGGAGGTCGCGAAGGACTTGCCGAGGAAGGGGCCCAGCGGCACGTACTCCCAGGCCTGGATGTCGCGCGCCGACCAGTCGTTGAGCAGCGTCACGCCGAAGACGTGGTCGCGGAAACCGGACATCGGCACCGGCTCCCCCTGCGCGCTCGGCGCGCCGACGACGAAGCCCACCTCCGCCTCGATGTCCAGGCGCCGGCTGGGCCCGAACAGCGGCGCGTCCTCGTGCGGCGGCTTGCGCTGGCCTTGGGGGCGCACGACGGGGGTGCCGGAGACGACGACGGTGCCCGCGCGGCCGTGGTAGCCGATGGGCAGGTGTTTCCAGTTGGGCGTCAGGGCGTCGCCGTCGGGGCGGAAGATCCGGCCGACGTTGGTGGCGTGGTGCTCGCTGGCGTAGAAGTCGACGTAGTCGGCGACCTCGAAGGGCATCCGAAGGGTCACCTCGGACAGCGGGCGCATGAACCGCTCGGCGGTCGCCCGGTGGGCGGGGCTGGTCAGCCAGTCGTGCAGCTGTGCGCGCACGGACTGCCACACGGAACGGCCCGCGGCCAGCAGCGGATTGAGCAGCGGGCGCTGGAGCAGATCGGCGTGCGGCGAGCCGAAGGCCTCGGCGGCGGGACCCACGTCCAGTACGGAGTCGCCGTACCGCACGACGATGCGCGGCCGGTCCGGGTCCTCGACGGTGGTGCCCAGGCCGTACGGCAGGTTGTCGGGGCCGAAGGGGTCGCCTACGGGCAGGTCGAGCGGGTGCGCGTCGGTGGTCATGCGGTGCGGTGCCTCACCTTCGAGATCGTCGCCGGTCACGGGCGAGCACAGCGTACGGCTCCGCCCCGTTGGTACCGCGCAGGGGTACCGCGTACGGTGCGGGGCTCGGGCTCCGCCCGACGATCCGGGCCCGGCCGTCGGGCCGGGGCCGTCCTCGCACCGGCGGGCCGCGCCTCGAAGCACCGGGCGCCGACAGGCGCCCATCGTGATCGCCGGAGGACCGGATACGCTGCCTGGAGAGGGTGACATCGAGATTTAACCGCTCATTCGTCGTACGCAGACAGGAGAACCTCTCGTGACCGTCGTCGGGCCCTTCGGACTGACCGTGCGGGACCAGGCTCTCGAAGCCGATGTCCAGGCAGGGTTGGCGGCTGTCGAAGAAGGTCTCTTCGAGGCCACGAAAAGCGACGTCCCGTTCATAACGGAGGCCGCGCAGCACCTGGTACGGGCGGGCGGGAAGCGATTCCGGCCGCTGCTGGTGATGCTCGGCGCGCAGTTCGGCGATCCGTACGCACCCGGCGTCGTGCCGTCGGCGGTCGTCGTGGAGCTGACGCATCTGGCGACGCTCTACCACGACGACGTGATGGACGAGGCCGACGTGCGGCGCGGCGTGCCCAGCGCCAACGTCAACTGGACCAACTCGGTGGCCGTGCTCACCGGCGACTTCCTCTTCGCGCGCGCCTCGCACATCCTCGCCGACCTGGGCCCGGAGGCCGTCCGTGTCCAGGCCGAGGCGTTCGAACGGCTGGTCACCGGCCAGATCCTGGAGACCGCGGGCCCGCGCGAGGACCGCGACCCGGTGCAGCACTATCTGGACGTCATCGGGGGCAAGACGGGCTCGCTGATCGCGGTCTCGGGGCGGTTCGGCGCGCTGATGGCGGGTGCGGACGAGAGCGTCGTCTCCATCCTCACCCAGTACGGGGAGCGGATCGGCACCGCGTTCCAGCTGGCCGACGACGTGCTCGACATCGCCAGCGATTCGCACGAGTCCGGCAAGACACCGGGCACCGATCTCCGGGAGGGCATTCCGACCCTTCCGGTGCTCCATCTGCGCGCGCGGGCGGCCTCGCCGGAGGGTACGGCCGAGGACCGGGCGCTGTGCGAGCTGCTGGACGGCGACCTGACCGACGACGCCCGTCACGCGGACGCGCTGGCGGGACTGCGGGCCCACCCGGCGCTGGAGCAGGCGCGCCGCGATACGGTCCGGTACGCGAGTGAGGCGCGCGAGATGCTCGCGCCGCTGCCCGACTGCGGGGCCAGGACGGCCCTTTCGGAACTGTGCGACGCCGTCGTCCACCGCACGGCCTGACCCCTCCGAGGCCAGAGCGGCCAAAGCGGCAGGTCCCCAGCCCGCGCGGCACGTACTCAGGGATCGCCCCCAAATGCGGCGACGCGGTCTCCTACTGAGGGAGTACGTGGAGTTGCCTCCACCGGCGGACGCGGGAAGCCCGTTCCTTTGGTGCTATGGACACACCACCCCGCACCATCCCCAGCGAATTCGGGGACAATGGCGGAGCAGGTGTGGGGTCTCCCCGCCGAAGGCAGGGGCCGGACGAGCGACAACCGCCACCGATCACGGAGGTAGGGCAGCCAACATGGCACAGATCCAACCGAGGAAGCCCGGCAGGAAGGCCGTCCGGTACGGCATACCGGCCGCGATCGCGGGAGTGGCCGCGGCGACCGTCGGGCTCGTACCCGCGCTCGCCAGCACCGGCGACCCCGACCTGCCGAAGATCTCGGCGAACGAACTGGTGGCCAAGATGGCCGCGTCGGACACGCAGCACATGTCCGGCACGGTGAAGATCAGCACTGATCTCGGACTGCCGGCGATGCCGGGCATGAGCGGCGGAAGCGGCAAGCACGGGGGCCTCTTCGGCGGAGGCCCGCACGGCGAGGACGGGCAGCGCGGCGAGAAGGGCGGAGGCGGGGACAAGGGTTCCACCGCCGCGCCCCAGGACAAGCTGATGGAGCTCGCCTCCGGCGAACACACCCTGCGCGTCGCGGCCGACGGCCCCGACAAGCAGCGTGTCTCGATCGTCGACGACGCTTCCGAGTACAGCTTCGTCCACAACGCCGACGAGGTGTGGGCGTACGACAGCGGGACCAACTCCGCCTACCACGCCACGGCTCCGAAGGGCGCCGGGAAGCACCACGGCGGGAAGCACGGGAAGCACCACGGCAAGAAGCACGGCATGAAGCAAGGCAAGGGGCTGGGGAACGTCACCCCGCAGGAGGCCGCCAAGCAGGCGCTCAAGGCCGTGGACGACACCACCTCGGTGTCCGTCGACGGCACGGCGAAGGTGGCCGGCCGGGACGCCTACCAGCTGGTGATCAAGCCGAAGGGTGCCCCCCACTCGACGGTCGAGTCGGTACGTATCGCCGTCGACGCGGACAACGGCACGCCGCTGAAGTTCACCCTGACCCCGAAGGGCGGCGGAAAGGCCGCGATCGACGCGGCCTACACCAAGGTCGACTTCGGCAAGCCGGCTGCCGGCACGTTCCGCTTCAAGCCGCCGAAGGGCGCGAAGGTCACCGAGCACGAGGCCGGCGACAAGGCGCACCATGAGAAGCACGGCAAGCACGGCAAGGCCGACCCTGAGAAGCACTTCAAGGGCTTGAAGGACTTCAAGGAGCTCAAGAAGTCGGGGAAGGGTGAACGCCCCGACATGTCCGGGCTGAACACGCTCGGTGAGGGCTGGGGCGCGGTCGCCGAACTCAAGGCGCCCGGGGGCGCGATGATGGGCGGCAAGCAGGGAGCCGAAGAGGGCACGGACTCGCCGCAGGCCAAGAAGCTGCTGAACAGCTTCACCGACGAGGTCAAGGGCGACTTCGGCACCGGGCGGGTCTTCAGCACCCGGCTGGTCAACGCCCTGATGACCGACGACGGAACGGTCTACGTCGGCGCGGTGAGCAAGGAAGGCCTGATCAAGGCCGCCGAAGCCGCAGCCAAGTAGGGCATAGGCCCTTGGTCCGGACCGGCCTTCGTCCGTCCCCACCGCCCATCGGAGCCGGGTGGTGGGGACGGGCGGCTACCGGACCGGTCCCGTCCACCGGACTCCACCCGACTCCACCGGCCCCACCGACCTCACCGGCTCCACCGACCTCACCGATAGCGGGGAGCATCATGGCCCAGTCGCCCGCCGGACCCGCCGGCGCTCACGTGATCGAGACGCGCGGGCTCAGCAAGCGCTACCGCGGCGGGCAACTGGCCGTCGACGGGCTCGACCTGGCCGTACCCCGCGGCAGCGTCTTCGGGTTCCTCGGGCCCAACGGCTCCGGCAAGACCACCACGATCCGCATGCTGCTGGGCCTCATCGAGGCGACCGACGGCAGCGCCCACCTGCTCGGTGAGCCGATGCCGCGAGCGGCCAAGCGGGTGCTGCCCCGGGTCGGTGCGCTCATCGAGGGGCCGGCGCTCTACGGCTTTCTCTCCGGCCGCGACAACCTGCACCGGTACGACGCCGCCGACCCGACGGCCGACCCCCGCACCCGCACGGCGCGGGTGGCCGGGGCGCTGGAGCGGGTCGGACTCTCGGCGGCCGCCGGCAAGAAGGCGAAGGCGTACTCGCTGGGCATGAAGCAGCGCCTCGGTATCGCCGCGGCCCTGCTCCAGCCGCGCGAGCTGCTGGTGCTCGACGAGCCGACCAACGGCCTCGACCCCCAGGGCATGCGCGAAATCCGCACGCTCGTACGCGCGTTGGCGGAGGACGGAACCACAGTCTTCCTCTCCTCCCACCTCCTCGACGAGATCGAGCAGGTCTGCTCCCATACGGCCGTGATGAACCGGGGCCGGCTGGTCACCCAGGGCACGGTGGCCGAGATGGCCGCGGGCGGCCACGTACAGGGCAGAAGGCTGACGGTGACCACCCCGGACGGCGCGGACGCGGTCCGGGTGCTGAAGGAGCACGGGGTGACCGACCTGTCGGTCACCGGGGACGAGGTCGCGGGCGAGCTTCCCGTGCCGGCGGCCGCGTCCGGCGCCCCCGAAGAACTCTCGGACCTCAACGCCGCGCTCGTCACCTCCGGCGTCCGCGTGCGGGCCTTCGGCGTCACCAAGATCTCGCTCGAAGACGTCTTCGTCTCACTCACCGGGGAGGGCTTCGATGTCGCAGGCTGAACTCGTCGCAGAGCAGGACCGCCAGGACCGTCAGGACCGGCAGCGCCACCGGCCGGGCGTGGCCGGGACCGTCACCCTCTTCCGCAGCGAACTGGTCACCACCTTCCGCCGCTGGCGCACCCTCGCGCTGCTGGGCGTGCTCGCGCTGATCCCGGTCCTGGTCGGCATCGCGGTCAGGATCGAGACGGGCGGCGGCGGTACGGCCGGGGGCGACGGAGGCGAGGGGCCGCCGTTCATCTCGCAGATCACCAACAACGGCCTGTTCCTGGTCTTCACCTCGCTCATGGTCACCCTGCCGTTCTTCCTCCCGATGACCGTGGGCGTCATCGCCGGCGACTCGGTGGCCGGCGAGGCGAACGCGGGCACCTTGCGCTATCTGCTGGTCGCCCCGGCGGGCCGGATCCGCCTGCTGTGCGTCAAGTACGCGAGCATCCTCGTCTTCTGTCTCGCCGCCACCCTCGTCGTCGCGTCCTTCGCCCTGGCCACGGGTGCGGTGCTCTTCCCCCTGGGCGACGTCACCCTGCTCTCCGGCACCACGGTCCCCTTCTCCGAGGGCCTGCTGCGCGCGCTCGCGATCGCCGCCGCGGTGGCGCTCTCACTGACGGGGCTGGCGGCCCTCGGCCTGTTCATCTCGACCCTGACCGACAGCGGCATCGCCGCCATGGCCGCCACCGTCGGATTGCTGCTCATGGTGCAGATCGTGGACACCATCCCGCAGCTGGACGCGGTTCACCCGTACCTCTTCACCCACCACTGGCTGAGCTTCGCCGACCTGCTCCGCGACCCCGTCTACTGGGACGAACTGGTCAAGAACTTCGGTCTCCAGGCGCTCTACGCGGGCGTCTTCGGCTCTGCCGCCTGGGCCCGCTTCACCACCCGCGACGTCACGGCTTAGGGCGGGCCCCTGGGCCTGGGTGCGGACGGCGCGGACGCGCGCGCGGCCACGCCGGGAGGTGCGCAGCGCGTCCCAGGTGAGTACCGAGAGGGCGGCCCAGACCAGCCCGAAGCCCGCCCAGCGCTCCGGCGGCATCTCCTCGTGGAAGGCCAGCAGACCGAGCACGAACATGAAGACCGGGGCCAGGTACTGCAGCAGGCCGATCGTGGAGAGCGGCAGCCGGACGGCCGCGCTGCCGAAGAAGATCAGCGGGACGGCGGTGACCAGGCCGGAGAGGGCGATCAGCAGGGCGTACCCGAGACCCTCGGTGGTGAAGCTGATCTCGCCGCTGCTACCGAGATAGACCAGGTAGCCGAGGGCGGGCAGGAACTGGACCGCGGTCTCCGCGCTGAAGCCGTCCACGCCGTCCAGTTGGATGCGCTTCTTGATGAGGCCGTAGGTGGCGAAGCAGAGGGCGAGGGCGATGGCGAGCCAGGGGACCTGGCCGTAGCCGATGCTCAGCACCGCCACCGCGAGCCCGCCGATGGCGACGGCCGTCCACTGGGCCGGCCGCAGCCGCTCGCGGAGCAGCAGGACACCGAAGGCGATGGAGATGAGGGGATTGATGAAGTAGCCCAGGGACGACTCGAGGACCTTCCCCACACTGACCGACCAGATGAACAGGCCCCAGTTGACGCCGATCGCCGCGGCGGCGAGGACGACGAGGCCGAGCTTCCGTGGCTGCCGCAGCAGCGGCCGTATCCAGGACCAGCGGCGCAGCACGAGCAGCAGCACCACGGCCGTGGGCAGCGACCACACCATGCGGTGCGCCAGCACCTCGCCGGGGGCGGTGCGCAGCAACAGATGCCAGTAGAGGGGCAGCAGGCCCCACAGGCCGTAGGCGGCGAAACCGTAGAGCAGGCCCGCGCGGTGCTCGCTGTGTGTCCCCACGGCGGGTTCCTCCTCGGTGCTGCTGTGCGTACGCGGCCTGCGCCTGATCGACGTTAACGCCGTTGACCTCGCCTGTCATTTCCGTTTCACATGACGGTCCTGTCGCCTCGCGCCTGGGTCCGGTGGCGTGCCGTCAGCGGCCGGCGGTCGTGGTGAAGGCGTCCGTGCGGGCGGTGCCGTCCCAGCCGCCGGACGGGGCGGACAGCCCGTACAGGGAGGCGAGGGTCGGCGCGACGTCGACCGTGCGGGCGGCGGCTCCGCTCACCACGCCGCGGCGTACGCGCTCCGAGCCGCCGGAGACGAAGAACGGGATCGGCAGGGTCGCCGGATGCCCGTGGTTGCCGGGGATCGGGTTGGAGACCGGGCGCGGATCGCTGAAGCGGTAGCCGGGCCGCACATAGGCGACGAGGTCACCGGCCTCCGCGCCGAGGCGCAGCTCCGCGGGGGTGTGCACCGAGAGCACGCCCTCCTGGGCGGCGGCGAGTTCGCGCATCCGTGCGACCGCGCCGGCCCGGGAGTTGTACGGGCCGGTCCAGTAGAGCAGGTCCGCTCCGCCGTTCTGGGCGATGACGTACTCGCCGTTGAGCTGCGGATCGGCGTCGAAAACCGGGGCCAGGGTGACCATCGCGGTGGGGACGGACCAGTCCATGGAGTGGTCGGCGAGTACGAGGACCACGCTCGTCGCCCAGCGGTCCGTCTGGACCAGGTGGTCGAGAACGCGCCCGATCTGGCGGTCGGTGTCGGCGAGCGCGCTCTTGCGGGCGGCCTCCACCGTGGTGCCGGTGACGTCACCGTGGCCGACCCGGTCCACGTCGCCGAAGTTCACGAACATCAAGTCCGGGTCGGAGCTGTCGACCATCGCGATGGCCGCGTCGGCGGTGAAGTGGTCCGGTGCGTGCTCGGTGCCCGGGACCAGCGGTTCGGGCTTCCACTGAGCATCGGCGCGGGTGCCGAAGATGCCGTGCAGATAGCGCTTCGACAGTACGGTGCCGCTGGTCAGCCCCCTCTTGCGGAGCAGTTCGAAGAGGGTCGTCGCCCGCAGATCGGCCGGCCGGTCCAGATCGCGTACGGCCCGCTCGGCCCGGTCGTACACGGAGTTCGCCGGCACTCCGGACCGGTCGGGGCGCACGCCCGACATCATCATCACGTGGTTGGGGATGGTCTCCATGACGGGCAGCGACTGCGCGGCGGGGTAGGTCGTCCCGGTGTCGCGCAGTTCGGACAGCCTCGGCATGAGCACGGGCCGTATCTCGTCGGGCCGGCAGCCGTCGACGACCAGCACGTAGGTGCGCAGCCGGGACCCGGACGGGCCGGCGGTGGCGGCGTCGACGGCGGCGCCACCGAGGATGACACCGCCCGCGCCGCCGGCGACGGTGGCGAGGAGTTTGCGGCGGGAGAGCGGGGACTGTGCGTGGCGGGACATCGGGGTCTCCGGGAGGGGTGCGGGGACGTCGTGGGGC
>NZ_JBOHCV010000010.1:0-4325 GCF_050698815.1 Streptomyces sp. | reverse complement strand
ACAGCGCTGTCGCCCTCATGCAACAGCCCGAGCTGATTCCGTTGGTCATCGTGCGGGGCAGTGGCGATACCACCAGGGCGCTGGCTACCGA
The DNA here is from genome assembly GCF_050698815.1 of Streptomyces sp. Lineage (GTDB taxonomy): Bacteria > Actinomycetota > Actinomycetes > Streptomycetales > Streptomycetaceae > Streptomyces. The sequence continues at coordinate 4,234 of NZ_JBOHCV010000010.1, read as the reverse complement.
GGGGGCCCGCCACGGGGTGCGGGTGCTGGCCCATGCCGACGGTGGCGGGGTGCTCTACATCGACGCCGCGGCCGACCCCGCGCTGGCCGTCGAACTGCTCGTGGCGGGCCTGGACCGGCTGGGGGTCTGCAACCGGGTGAACCTGCTGCTGGTTGCCGACGGTGCCCCGGAGCGGTTGCACGACGAGCTGCTCGAAGCCGCCCGCGACCGGGGCATCGCGCTGTCGCTCCCGCCGCATGACCACCCGCTCGGGCACGAGTGGGCCCTGGACACCGGCCGCGAGACGACGTTGACCGTGAGCCGGGTCGCCGGTCCGCTGGAGGCCGCCCATCTCGCGAATCGGGAGACCTCTGGCCTCGCCGCCACGATCGTCACCCGCGACGAGGCGGCGGCGCACGTGTTCCTGGACAACTACACCGGAACCGGGGCGTTCTGGAACGCCAGTACCCGCTTGCTCGACGGTTTCAAGCTGCGGCGAGTCCCCGAGACCGGGATCAACGTCGACCGGGTACCCGGTCCCCGAGGCCCGGTCACCTTCCAAGATCTGTACTTACGTCAGTTCGTGATCGTCCCGTCCCCCGTCGCCTAGGCTGCGGCCATGTCCGGCCGGCGACTCGGGGTGATGGGCGGGACCTTCGACCCGATCCACCACGGGCACCTCGTGGCGGCGAGCGAGGTGGCCACGCGGTTCCATCTCGACGAGGTCGTCTTCGTGCCGACCGGCCAGCCGTGGCAGAAGAGCCACCAGACGGTCTCGCCCGCCGAGGACCGCTATCTGATGACGGTCATCGCGACGGCGTCCAACCCGCAGTTCTCGGTCAGCCGGATCGACATCGACCGCGGCGGCCGTACGTACACCATCGACACCCTGCGCGAACTGCGGGCCGCGAATCCGGACACCGATCTCTTCTTCATCACCGGCGCCGACGCGCTCGCCCAGATCCTGGGCTGGCGGGACGCCGACGAGCTCTTCTCGCTCGCTCACTTCATCGGGGTGACCCGGCCCGGGCACGCCCTGACCGACCCGGGACTCCCCGACGGCGGGGTGTCGCTGGTGGAGGTGCCGGCCCTGGCGATCTCCTCGACCGACTGCCGCGCGCGGGTGCTCAGCGGTGACCCGGTCTGGTACCTGGTCCCGGACGGCGTCGTGCGCTACATCAACAAGCGGGGGCTGTACGGGGAGAAGGCGCCGCAGGCATGAACGATCGCTACGGATACGACCCGTACGGGCAGCAGCCGCCCGAGCAGCCGGGGCAGCCCGGAGAGCCCCGGTTTCTCGGGTACGACGAGTACGGGCAGCCGGTCTACGGCTACGAGCCGCACGACCCGTACGGGCAGGCTCCCGGCCGGCAGCAGCCCGAGCAGCAGGGCCACCCCTACGGCGACTCCTACGGGCAGCAGCCGCAGCAGTACCAGCAGCAGGCGCACCAGCATCAGCAGCCCCAGCAGCAGACTCAGCAGCAGGAGTGGATCCCGCAGCAGAGCGCGGTCCCCCAGCGGGAGCGGTACGGGCAGCCGGGGCCGGGCCCGGGGCTGGAGCCGGAGCCGCCGGCCGGACCCGGGAGCGCCGCGGGCGGCACGGCCGCCGCGGGCGGCGGCGGCCGGGACCGGGAGTACGGCACCGAGCAGTTCGCCTTCGTCGAGGAGCCCACGGACGACTCCGAAGACGTCATCGACTGGCTGAAGTTCAGCGAGAGCCGCACCGAGCGGCGCGAAGAGGCGCGCCGCCGCGGCCGGAACCGGGTGGTCGCGCTCGTCGTCGCCGTCGTCCTGGTGGCGGTGGGCGGCGTCGGATACCTCTGGTACGCGGGCAAGCTGCCCGGCATCGGGGGCAAGAGCGAGGGTGGCGCGACGGCCGCCGGTCAGCAGCGCGACGTCATCGTCGTACACCTGCGCGCGCTCAAGGGCGGCGGCAGCTCCACGGCACTGCTGGTGGACAACGCCGACGCCAAGCGCGGCAACACCGTACTGATGCCGAACACCCTCGCCGTCTCCACCGAGGACGGCGCCACGACCACCCTCGGCAAGTCCGTCGAGGACCAGGGCACCGCTCCGACCCGCGACGCGCTGGGCACCCTGCTGGGCGCGGACATCAAGGGCAGCTGGCGCCTGGACACCCCCTACCTGGAGAACCTGGTCGAGCTGGTCGGCGGCATCACGCTGGACGCGAACGCCACCGTGCCCGGCGAGAAGAAGGGCGACAAGCCCTTGGTGACGCGCGGCAGGGCACAGGACCTGGACGGGCGGGCCGCCGTCGCGTACGCGACCCACCGGGGCATCGGTGAACCGCAGACCCGGCAGCTGGAGCGCTTCGGCGAGGTGATGCAGCAGACGCTGCGGAAGCTCTCCAGCGACTCGAAGACGGCGACCAGGACGGTGCGGTCGCTGGGACAGATCCCCGACCCCTCCCTCCCCGAGCCGGAGCTCGGCGCGTCCCTGGCGAAGCTGGCCGGCCAGGCCAAGGGCGGCTCGTACAAGACCGCGCTGCTGCCCGTGCGGACGAACGGCACGCTGAGCCCACGTACCAGCGAGGGCCTGGTCAAGCAGGTGCTGGGCGGCACGGTCAAGAACTCCGATCCCGACGCGACCCCCAAGGTGAAGGTGACGAACGCCAGCGGTGACCGCGGAGCCGACGACGGGGCCTCCGCCGCGCTCGTCAACGGCGGCTACACCGTCGTCAACGGCGGCGCCGGCAGCGTGGCGCAGGCGCGGTCCCTGGTGACGTACGCCGAGCCGAAGCAGCGCCCCAAGGCCGTGGAGGTGGCGAAGACGCTGGACCTGCCGGCCGCCGTGGTGCGCAAGGGCAAGGGGACGGCCAACGCCGATGTGACGGTCGTACTGGGCCGGGACTACAAGGGGTGAGAGAGCGCCCGGCCCGGCGTGAGATCCTGGCGTCTGACGCGATACGTACACCTGACCGCTGTTTCCTGAAGTGAAAGCTATCCCTGTGACCGCTACGGACCGTTCCACCGCCCTGATCAACGCCGCCGCCCAGGCTGCCGCCGACAAGCTCGCGCACGACATCGTCGCCTACGACGTCAGCGACGTCCTGGCCATCACCGACGCCTTCCTGCTGGCCTCCGCGCCGAACGACCGGCAGGTCAAGGCCATCGTCGACGAGGTCGAGGAGCGGCTGCTCAAGGAGCTGGGCGCCAAGCCGGTACGCCGCGAGGGCGAGCGTGACGGGCGCTGGGTGCTGCTGGACTTCATCGACATCGTGGTGCACGTGCAGCACAGCGAGGAGCGGGTCTTCTACGCGCTGGAGCGGCTGTGGAAGGACTGCCCGGAGCTGGACCTGCCCGAGGACGCGAAGTCGACCCGTGGCAAGGGCGCGGAGCACGCCGGCCAGGCGGACGGCGAGGGATCGTACGAGGGCGCGGCGGAGCGGGGCGGAAACGAAGGCCGCCGATGACTCCGGAGGCCGTCACCCCGGCGCCTGAGGCGACCGGGACGACTGAGGCGACAGGGGAGACCGGGGCACCCCCGGCCAGTCCGGTGCGCCGGGACCGCAAGGTCGTGCTCTGGCGGCACGGTCAGACCGCGTGGAACCTGGAGCGGCGTTTCCAGGGCTCGACGGACATCGAGCTGACCGAGGAGGGCCGCCGGCAGGCGCGGCGGGCCGCCCGGCTGCTGGCCGGACTGCGCCCGGACGCGATCCTCGCCTCCGACCTGAAGCGGACCGCGGCGACGGCGGCCGAGCTGTCCGCCGTCACCGGCCTCGAGGTGACGCACGACGAAGCCCTCCGGGAGACGTACGCGGGGGCGTGGCAGGGGCTGACCCACGAGGAGATCATCAAGCGGTTCGCCGACGAGTACACCGCGTGGAAGCGTGGTGAGCCGGTGCGGCGCGGGGGTGGCGAGCTGGAGACCGAGGTCGCCGAACGGGCGGCGCCTGTCGTGGAGCGCACGGTGGAGAAGCTGCCGCCGGGGGGCATCCTCGTCGTCGTCAGCCACGGCGGCACCATCCGTACCACCATCGGGCGACTGCTCGGCCTGGTGCCCGGCACCTGGGAAGCACTCGGCGGGCTCTCCAACTGCTGCTGGTCGGTGCTGGGCGAGAGCGTACGGGGCTGGCGGCTGCTGGAGCACAACGCGGGCACGCTCCCCGCGCCGGTGCTCGGCGACGACGACTGACGTGCCTCACGGCTGATTTCGCATCCCGCCTGGTCAACGGTTATGCTGCTGCTCGTTCACGGCGTCGCGGCGCCTGGAACCGCGCGGGGCTATAGCTCAG
>NZ_JBOHCV010000009.1:0-8533 GCF_050698815.1 Streptomyces sp. | reverse complement strand
GAACCACTGCCTGGCTCAGATCGGGATCGAGCACACCGGGCACCGCACCCGTGCGATCGACATCGGTGAGCGCCTGGAGGTGCTCAAGGACTACCCGACTTCCCCGGGCTGCACGTCTCCGTTCGCGCCCAGCTGGATCACCGAGATGGTGCGCCGACAGCACGATTGGCAGAAGGGTTCGCCCTGATGCGGCGGAGCGGCGCGAGGCGGCCGGGGTCCCTTCTCCTGGACCCCGGCCGCTGTTCGGAGCACCCCTGTTCGGAGCGCTGTGGGTGCTACGGCGCCATGGTCTCGCCGATGTGAATGCCTGCGGGTGCGCCCAGTGCCGTGGTGCCGTAGTAGGCGCCCGAGCTGGTCACGATCCCGCTGGTGCTGCTGTTGTCCAGCTGGAGGATTGTGCCGTTGTACGCGTCCTCTCCCTCGGCGCCGATGGCGAGGTCGGCCCGGGTGTAGCCGGACAGGTCGGTGAGTGAGACGGACGAGCCGAGCCGGTCGTCGGACTCGGTGGCGCCCGGCACCCCGGTGGTGTCCTGGTGGTACGAGACCGAGCCGGTGGCCGTCGGGCCGGTGGCCGTGCCGCGCAGCAGGATGACCTGACCGGCGTTCGTCCGCGAGACGCCGCTGCGGGTGGTGTCCTCGCCCGGCACGCCGGTGAGAATGTCGTCGTATCCATCGAGGTCGACGTCGCCGATGGAGACCGAGGCGCCCATGTCGTCGCCGGTCTCCCCGGCGCCGGGGACGCCGGTGGTGTCCTGGCCGATGGTCTTGCGACCGGTCGCGGTCAGGCCGGTGGACGAGCCGAGGACGGCCGTCACCGCGCCGCCCTTGAGCGTGTGGCCGGACTCCGTGGTGCTCGGCTGGCCGAGGGCGAGGTCGGTGTAGCCGTCGCCGTTGAGGTCGCCCGCGGCGAGCGAGCGGCCGCCGCTCGCGCTCAGAATGCCGGCGCGCTGCAGCCCGGTCGCCGAGCCCTTGAGCCAGAGCAGGCGGCCGGTGCCGCTCGGGTCGCGGAAGCTGATCGCGACGTCGGCGTAGCCGTCCTTGTTGAAGTCGCCGGTCGCGGAGCTCGCGTAGCCGACGGCCGCGGTGTACGCCGAGGTACTCAGGTAACCGGCCTTCTCCGCACCGGACTTGCCGTCCCACGCCCACCACCGGCCGGGCTTGCCCGGGGCGACCGAGAGGACGTCCGCGTTGCCGTCCGCGTTGAAGTCTCCTGAGGTGACCGAGGTGCCGAGCTTCTCGCCGGCGGTGCGGGTGGCCGCGTTGGTCCAGTAGCTCTTGCCGCCGGCCAGGCCGGGGCCGTACAGCACCGACGTCTGGCCGGTGTCGGTCTGCGTCGAGGTGCCGTTCTCACCCGGGGTACCGACGATGAGGTCGGCGTAGCCGTCGCCGTTGACATCGCCCCAGGCGTTGTCGGAGCCGAAGCGGTCCCCGGCCTCGGAAGTGCCGGGGACTCCGGCGCTGTTCTGGTTGAGGGTCTTGCGGGTGGCGGACTCGGGGCCGTCGGTGGTGCCGGGCAGGACCGTGACGCTGCCGTCGCTGCTCGCCGTCCGGGGCAGACCGGCGACCAGGTCGGTGATGCCGTCCCTGTTGAAGTCCGAGGTCGGAATGGCGGAGTTGTGGCCAGGGCCGGCCGCGAAGTCGCGGATCACGGAGAGCTTGCCGTAGAGGTTCTTGCCCGGGCAGGCGGTAGCGAACGCATCGCGGTGGCCGGAGATCACGCTCATCGTGGCCTGCTGTCCCTCGTTGTACTTGCCGGTGTCGCCCATGGCCGTGAGGGTCACCGAACCCTGGGGATCGCCGCCGTACTGGCCGAGCTTCCAGGCGGCGACGCGGGCGGCGGACTGCTGCGCGGCCGTGGTCGGCCGCCCGGCGGGCTTGCCGGTGGCGGTGTCACCCTCGAAGTCACCGAGCAGTGCGATGCCGGTGGAGTAGCTGTTGAAGCCGTAGGTGTGCGCGCCCTTGACCGGCAGGTCGGCGCCGCCGCCGCGGCCCTCGAAGATCCGGCCGCACTTGTCGACCAGGAAGTTGTAACCGAGGTCGTTCCAGCCCTCCGTCTTGACGTGGTACGTCATGATGCCGCGGACCAGAGCGGCCGATTCGGCGCAGCTGTAGTTGTTCGAGCCGACGGTGTGGTGGATGTAGACGGCCTGGATCTTGTCGATGTACTCGGCGGGGTCGTCGACCGTGGACTCGTCCGCGCCCCACTGGGCGCGGTCGATGATCGGCGGCCGCTTCTCGGTCGACGGCGGCGCGGTCGGTTCGGTGGGAGTGGGCGACGGGGTGCCGGTGTCCGTCGGGGTGGGCGACCCGCTCGGAGCGTCGGTCGCGGTGCTGCTCGGGGACGGCGGTACGGACTCGGGGGACGTCGCGGTCTCCGTCGGCGTGACGGTCTCCGCCGGGGCCGCGCCCGGCGTCTCGTCCACGGTGAACGCGACGTTGTCCGGGACCGTGGCGGCCGGGTTCCCCCCGGCCTCGGCGGCGCTCACGCCCGGGTCGACCATGTGCAGCTTCAGGTTCTTGGGCAGCGCCTTGGCAGCCTTCACCCGTACCTGCACCGCGGTGGACGGGCCGACCCACAGCGGCTCGGACGCTCCACGCGCCGCGCCCTCGGAATCGTCCGGCCCGTGCGAGTCCATCTCCAGCGCCTGCCAGCCGGACCACTTACCGTTTCCCGCCTCGCGGGTACGCACCTGAGCCGTGCCCGCGACCTCGGCCGTGGCGCCGTCCCAGCCGATGCCGACGAGCGAGAACGGCTCGGTGCTCGTGGCCGGCAGTTCCCTCTCGTTGGCCCCGCCCTTGGCGAGCTCGAACGTCCGGAGCTTCGCGGGACGCTTCTCGGGACCGGAAGGGCCCTGATTCCCAGGCGGATCGGCTATGGCGACCGTGATCACGCCGGCCCCGCTCAGGATGACGGCACCCAGGGTCAACCACACCCGGCGTTTCTTGATCAGTGTCCGGTACGCATGCGATCTTCGCGGTCTCAAATGCTCCACTCCTCATGGAAGTTCACTGCGGCCTACCCGTCACATGGGTGGCCCGCCGTACCCAGCGCATACCGCCCCCGGAACGTCACCGGTCACGGGGTCCGTGTGACCCGGGTCACTCCTCATCCCTCGCGGTCGACCGGACTGTCGTCCGTGACGGGCGGTCGGGCGGGTGCGGACTCCGGGTGACGGCGGTGTGACACTTCTCGGCCTCCGCGCGCAGAGTGTGGGGATATGCGTCCCGGCGGTGCGGAGTTGGTACGGAGAGGGAAGCGTGGGGGTGTGCGACGCGGAGCTCGGCGCTGCCGTTGAGCGGGCTCAGCAGGGGGACGAGGAAGGGTTCACGATCGCGTACCGGCTGGTGCAGCCCGGCCTGATCGCCTACGTCCGAGGTCTGGTCGGTGACGATGCCGAGGACGTGGCCTCCGAGGCCTGGCTGGAGATCTCCCGCGACCTGGGCCGCTTCCGTGGCGACGGTGCGGGTTTCCGGGGCTGGACGGCGACGATCGCCCGCTACCGTGCCCTGGATCATCTGCGCAGGCAGAGGCGGCGTCCGCGCACCTCCTTGCTGGAACAGGACATGCTGGAACTGCCGGGCGGACGCGACACGGCCGCCGCGGCCCTGGAGAGGCTCTCCACCGAGCAAGTCCTCGAACTGATCGGCAGTCTGCCGCGCGACCAGGCGGAGGCCGTACTGCTGCGTGTGGTCGTAGGGCTCGACGGGCCGGCGGCCGCGCGGGTGCTGGGCAAGCGCCCCGGGGCCGTACGCACCGCTGCACACCGCGGACTGAAGGGGCTGGCGGTGCGGCTCACCAAGGCTGGAGCGGGGCGGTGTGATGCCTAGGGCACAGTGCACGCTGAAGGTGGAGACATGAAACCCGAACGGGAAGATCCCTGTCCCCCCGAGGCACTGCTCGAAGCGGTGAACCGCCCCGGCGCCCTCAGTCCGGCCGCCGAGGAGCAGGCGCTCCAGGCCTTCCGCGCGGCGCACGAGAAGGGCCTGCACGCGGCGCCGCTGCGGCGGCGCAGACGGGACGACTGGCGGCCCGCCGGCGAGCGTCGCCGGGCACGGTCACTCAAGGCGCTGCTGGGAGGTGTCGTCGCGGCGGCGGTGCTCGGCGGGGTCGCGGTGGCAGCGGGGGAGGGGGCCATCCCGTCGCCGTTCGGGGCTGACGCGGAGCCGAAGCCGGTGCGGAGCGCGCCCACGGTACCCGGCGTGGGCAAGGAAACGGCTGATGACGGGCGCGGGGAGCGGGCACCACGGCGTTCGGCGATGCCCACTGCGTCGGCCTCGCACGAGGCTCCGAGGGAACGCCCGGGTACGGCACGGGACACCGTCGCGCACTGCCGCGTCTACCTGGCGGCAGTGGAGCGACAGGGCAAGGCACCCGGGGACGCGGCGGTAGCCCGGCTTGCGGCGGCGGCGGGCAGCCGGGGGGCCGTACCGGCCTATTGCGAGCGGTTGTCGGCCGCCGAGCGGCAGGGGACGACCGGGCCGAACCGGGCGAAGAGGAGCCCGAAGCAGCCCGGAAAACCGGGGCCGAAGGACGCGCCGGTCTCGGCCGGCAAAGGCGCGGCGCCGAACTCCAGATGAAGGCGGTCTCGCGGAAGGTGTTGCGCACGGAAGTGAGCGGTCTCCGGACGGGGGAGCCGGTCGAGCCGGCCTCGCCCTGCTCCCGGCCGGCCTTGCCGCGGGTACGGATCTCGCGGACGCGGCACCGCTGCACGGAAGCCTGCGGGGCCACTCACCCGCCGGCCGCGTCCCCAACTCACGCTCTTCGCCAGGTCCTCTGTGCGGAGTCCCACGGTAGGTCGTGCCATGTCCGATCCCCTTGACCTCGATCCATACGCGATGTGGCGGCGCGCACTCGCCGAAGTGGACCGGGTCTTCGCGTCACCTCCCGGGCTCGACCGCCCGGTGGACGGTTGTACCCACTGCACGCCGGAGTCGGAGCTGCGCATTCTCGGTGGCGATCCCGCTGCCGTATCGGATGATCTCCTCGGACATTTCATGCGCCAGGTCGTCGGCCACTGGGAAACGGACCAGTACCCCGTCCTGTGGCGTCGCCTCATGCCTCGTGCACTGCGCTCTTGGGGCCCGGACGGTCCTAGCACCGAACTGGCCTTGGAAATCGGTCATCTCGCTCCCTATGGGGCCGGGCTCGTCGACTGGCCGAAGCCTGAACGTGCTGCGGTCGAACAGGCCTTCAGGGCACTGCTGGCCATCGCCCTGACCGATGGCCGGCCGCCCCGGAGGTGCACCGACCTCATAGAAGGGATCGCCCACGCGACGGACGGCCTGGAGCCGTGGCTGGAGGCCATCGCTGGGCTTTCCGGCTCCGAGGCGGATGCCGGCCTGGTCCGCCTTGCTTTCGGCTGGGCGACAGAACTCCTGTGGGAGGAGCTTGAGTTCTGGTGGTGGTACGACGGTGACCCCCAGGTGATCGCCCTATGGCTGCCCACCCAGCGCGGCCGCATCGCCGCCTTCGCCGCGCGGCACCCGCGATGCAAGACCGCGGCGGACACACTGATCGCGATCGACCGACTCCAAGCCGGGGGACACAGCCCCTGGCTGTACCCGTACGGCTTGAACGAGTACCTCAAACTGGCCTCATGACGAGACTGCCGTACCGCAGCAGCACCGCTGATGGCAGGGGCGAGGGAGAGTACGACTGATCCCCGGGCCGGCCAACGCAGAACGGCGCCATCGCTTTGCGCCAACTCCGTCTGTCTGTAAGCGGCATCGCCGTGGAGAGCCACCTCTGTGACGTCTGGAGGGGGAGCCGCGCTCTATAGGTGTCACCTGGTGCGACAACTGTTCCGGGGATTCCGAAGGGGCGAAGTCACGTGGATTTGCGCAGATCGCATGCGTATCGGCCGCTGTCTGTGAAGTGGCGGGTCTGGTTGACCATAGGGACGGTTGCCCTTGGTGGTTCGGGGGTCGTGGCTGTGGCGGTCGCCACCCCGCCGCAGAGCAATGGTGGGCGCAGCGCGGTGCACGCTGCGCTGCACACCACCGCGCTCGAGACCCGGGACGGCGGGAAGGGGCTGAGCCGCCGCGAGGTGAAGCCGTTCAGCATGCTGGGTGTGTCCTGGCCGGACGAGAAGGCCGCCCTGCGCGGGACGGCGCAGGTGCGCACGCGCGGCGCCGAGTCCGGGGCGTGGAGCGACTGGAAGACGCTGAAGGCGCAAGCCGGGGCGGGCGCGCGGGCGGCCTCCGAGCCGCTGTGGGCCGGACCCTCCGATGCGGTGGAGGTGCGTGTCACCACCAAGGACGGGACGTCCGTCGATCGGCTGCCGCAGGGGATGCGGCTCGACATGGTCGACCCGGGCAGGCCCACCGCCGGAGCTACGAAGCTCGCCGCCGAACCCGCGGCGTATGTGGCCGAGGACCCCACCGCGTCGCCGAGTGACGGCGCCTCGCCCAGCGATGCCGCTTCCCCCAGCGGCAGCGCTTCCCCCAGCGATGCCGCCTCTCCCAGCGGCAGCGCCTCTCCCAGCCCCACCGGGCCTCCGACCGCTCCCCCCTCGACCGTCACCACTCCCCCCATCGTGTCGCGCGCCCAGTGGGGAGCCGACGAATCCCTCGTCACCGGACCCCCTGCCTACGCGGAGAAGGTCAAGGCCGCTGTCGTCCTCCACGAGGCCGGGACCAACGACTACAGCTGCGCCGACTCCCCTGCGATCGTGCGTGCCATCCAGCTCTACGACACCAAGTCGAAGGGTCTGTCCGACATCGGGCGCAACTTCGTCGTCGACCGCTGCGGCACCGTTTTCGAGGGCCGCGCGGGCGGCAAGAACCTGCCTGTGGTCGGCCAGCACACTGTCGGTTTCGACTCCGGCACCGTCGGCATCTCCGTGCTCGGCGACATGAGCACCGAGAAGCCGAGCCCTGCCGCCTTGGAGTCCATCGCCCGCGTCGCCGCCTGGCGGCTCGGCCAATACGGCCTCAACACCCGCAGCGACGTGGTCCTGACAGCCGATGCGGACAACGCCGCGCACAAGGAGGGGGATCGGGTCTCCGGCCGGGCGGTCTTCGGTCACTACCAGCTCGCGGGCGGCACGAGCCCGGGCCAAAAGCTCGCCGACAAGCTGGACCAGATCCGCACCATCGGCATCCTCAAGACCGTCAACTCCGCCCACCAGAGCGCCGATACCAACCGTGACGGCCTCGCCGACCTGACGGCCGGCACTCCGAAGGGCACGGCGGCCGGCGCGGCCGGCGCGGGCACCGTGACCGTTGTCCCCGGCGGGAAGGACGGCCTTGCGGCCACCGCCAAGAAGACGCTGTCGCAGTCGTCGGCCGGGGTACCCGGTGCCTCCGAAGCGGGCGACGGCTGGGGCACCGCCACCGCATACGGCGACATCGACTACGACGGCTACGCCGACCTCGTCGTCGGCGCCCCCGGCGAGGACGACACCTCGGGGCGCTCGGACACGGGCTCCGTCACCGTGCTGCACGGTCCGTCCTTCACCACCGCCCGGCAGCTCACCATCCCGTCCGCGGAGCGCACCTCGGGCGAGAAGCTCGGCAGTGCGGTAACCGTCGCCGACTTCAACGCCGACGGCAAGTCCGAGGTGTTCGCCGTGGCGCCCGGAGTGCCGGGCTCCTGGTGGGTCTTCGACGGTACGACCGGCGCGGTGGTCAAGCACGGCAACCTCCAACCCGTCACCGGCGACAGCGCGTACACCCAGCCGGTCCCGCACGCCGACGCCACCACCACGGACCTCGCCGGCGAGGGCTACCAGGACGTGCTCGTGGCCTATGTGGAGCCGGGCGGCAAGGCCCGGACCGTCGGTGTACTCGGCGGGGCCACCGGGCCGGGCGAGCACACCGGCACCGTGCACGGACTCAGCGGCGGCCGCTCCATCGCTTCGGGCGACATCGACGGAGACGGTGACGACGACATCGTGACCGGCCAGCCGGATTCCGCCGAGGTCGCGGGGAGCTTCCCGGAGATGCCGACCACCGCCGGCGGCCAGGTGACCGTCCACAACAACGATGGTTGGGGCTGGTTCAGGACCCACACCATCATCGCCCAGAACAGCACCGGCTATCCCAGAGCCGGCGACACCGCGGGCGACAGCCTAGGTGCCGACGTGGCCGTCGGGGATGTCGACTTCGACGGCTACGCGGAGGTCCTCGCCGGCATCCCGGGCGAGGACATCGGTCCGTCCCACGCCTTCACCAAGGACGTGGGCGGCGTGCTGTACTTCCGTGGCTCGGCCACCGGGGCCACCGGCACAGGCGCCCGCTATCTGACCCAGGACACCGACGGGGTCCCCGGCGCAGCCGAATCCGGTGACGCGTTCGGCTCCGCCGTGACGCTTGCCGACTTCTCCGGCTGGGGCCGGGCCGACCTCGCGATCGGCGTTCAGGGCGAGAACGCCGGCGACGGCACCATCCTGAAGCTGGACAGCGTCAGTTCGGACATCGAGCTGGGCGGGACCTACTACGGCCGCACCAAGCTCGGCACCCCCGCCGGGCTGGGCCTGGGCCGGCACCTGAAGCCGTAACTCCTTCCCCACCGCAGGGGCCTCGCCCGCTC
>NZ_JBOHCV010000008.1:0-14022 GCF_050698815.1 Streptomyces sp. | reverse complement strand
GAAGAACGGTGCCCGCCGCGGCGGTGCCCGGCAGCGCGACGAGCGGGTGCCGGAAGGACTCGGCGGCCGCGTGGACGCCCGCCTCGTGCCACTCTCCGGTGTACGGCAGCAGGGCGAAGGTGACCGTGCGCAGGCCCCGGCACTGGGCCCCGGGGGCCGGGATCTGCGGCCCGGCGGGTTCGTCCCGGTGTATGCGCCGGTTGCGCGAGATCTGTCCCGTGGGGCGGAGCAGGGCGAGCGCCAACTCTTCCCCGTCCTCGACCAGTTCGTACTCCGCCGCATGCTCCAGCAGGACGGCCGCGCCGCCCGCCGCGGCGAGCGCCGCCTCGACCTCGGCGACGTCGAAGCGGAGCGCACTGTGGGGGGCGACGGTGAAACGCAGCAGACGTGCGTCCGGATCGACTGCTCCACGCGGTGATCTCCCGGCCGTACAGCTCGATGCCGTGTACGCGTGCCAGCACGGTCGGCAGCCGGTCCGCGGCGAAGGCGTCGTCGGCCAGCACGGTGGGCGTGAGGTCCAGCCGCTGGGCGGGGAAGGTCGCTCCGGTGGCGTCGGTGAGGTGGACGGGGCCGGCGCCGGCGACCTCGAGTTCGACGAGGCCGGTGCGTGTCGCGGGGGTCGGGCTGAGCAGCAGCCGCGCGTCGTGCGGAACGTGGGCGGTGAGCTGCGTGCCGACCATGTCGCGTACGGCCGGCGTTCGGTGACGCTCATGCGGTCGCCGCCTCTCCTGCGCAGGGGAACTGGTTCTGGGCGGCGAACCGCGCGACGGCTCGCTGTGCGGTGATCAGGTCCTCGGTGGCGCCGCGCACGCCCGTACGAGGCGGTTCGCCCCGGGTGACCATGGCGTGGAAGGCGAGAAGTTCCTCCTCGAACGCCTCGGTGACCGAACGGAACGCGGCGCGGCGCTCGGCGCCGCCGGCATCGTCGGTGGCCGTCAGCACGGTGGGGGCGTTCATCAAGTAGGGAGAGGGGAAGGCGAGTTCGAGAGTGCCGCCCTCGTGATGCACGGCGACGGTCTCCCGGTAGGCGGCGTGTCCCGGCAGGAAGTGCCAGCGGATGCCGTAGCGGGCGCCGCCCGGCAGCCGCCCGGAAAGCTCCACGGAGCCCGGTCCGGTCTCCGTGTGCCAGCGGGCGGCGAAGTCGACGGTCTCGGGCGGGCCGGCGACGGTCCGCAGGAGCGACAGCTCGTGGCAGACCGAGCTGTTGATGATGTTGTACAGGGAACGGGCGGCGGCCGGCGCGTCGGCACCCAGGGCCGCGTCGAGAAGACCGGCGTCCCGCGCGCGGAACGCGGCGACCACCTCCTGGTCCACGTCCCCCGGCGGCGCCGGCAGCCGGGCGAATTCGAGCTGCGCCTCCGAGGTGGGATGCAGGACGCACACCTCCACCGACCGTACGGTGCCGGGCCCGCCGGCCTCCTCCAGGAGCTGGACCAGACGCAGGGCGGCCGGGTCGTACTGTTTCATGTAACCGACCATCAGGCGTGGTCCGCGCCCCTGCGCCGTCTCGGCGGCGGCGACACGTGCCGCTTCGGCGCGTGTGAAGGAGAGGGGCTTCTCGCACAGCACGGCGTAGCCGGCGCGCATCGCGGCCTCGGCGGCCGCTCCGTGCGAGCCCGACGTCAGCAGCAGCACCGCGTCGAAACCGCCCCGGTCGAGCAGGGCTTCGGTACTGGTGTGCCGGTCTGCCTGGGGAATCCCGTACCGGGTGCCGACCTCCGCGAGAGTGCCGGGGGAGAGGTCGCACACGGCGGTGATCTCGAAGAGGTCGCCACGCCGTTCCAGCAGTGGCAGGTGTGCGGTACGGGCGATGGCCCCGAGCCCGGCCACGGCGACCCGCAGCCGGGCGCCCGGGACGGCACCGGGAGTGTGGTGGTCGGTCATGGTCACAGCCCTTCGCTACGGAGGTGGTCACGGTTGGCGCGCTGGTCGGCGGCGATCCGGTCCAGATCCTGCCCGGCGGGCAACGCGTCCTGCTCGACCACGAGCCAGCCCTCGTAGTCCGCCTCGCGCAGGGCGGCGAGGAACGCCGCGATGTCGATGTCGCCCTCGCCCAGCGCCCGGAACCCGCCCTCGCCCACCACCCGCCACAGGTCACCGCCCGTGCGGCGGACCTCGGCGTGTGTGGCTCGGGAGGCGTCCTTCACGTGAACCTGGCGGATGCGCGGTCCCCACTCCCGCACGGCCTGGACCGGATCGCCGCCCGCCAGCCACCAGTGGGCGGTGTCCAGGCAGAGCGCGACATCGGTCAGCTCCAGCAGCCGGCGGGTCTCGGCCGGTGTCTCGACGGCGGTGCCCAGGTGGTGGTGGAAGACGGGCTCCAGCCCGCGCTCGCGGCACCGGTCGGCGGCCCGCTGAACGTCGGCGGCGAAGGCGGGCCACCGCTCCTCGGTGAGCTGCAGCGCCGGGTCGACGGGCGTACCGGGCGCGGCGAAGCGGGCCGGGTCGGCCGGGCAGGCCAGCGTGGGCCGGGGCGCGAAGCGCCGGTCAGCGACCGGCACCGACGCGAAGAGCTCCAGCGCGCGGTCGAGTCCGGGCAGGTCGGCGGCGAAGCCGTCGGGGTCCCCGTAGCGCAGGTCCACCCAGCCGCCGGCCAGGCCCTGGCCGTGCCGGGTCAGGCGGGCACTCAGCTCCTCGCCGGTGCCGAGGTAGCCCATAGGGCCGCTGTCGGTGCCGGTGTAGCCGGCCCGGGCGAAGCCCGCGAGCAGGTCGTCGGGGCCGAGGGGCGCGGCGTCGGGTGCGTAAATACCGTAGGAGACGGGCGCGTTGGCCACCCGCACGGTGCTGGTCATGATGGGTCCCTTATATCGGAGGCGGGGCGGTCGGCGGTCCTGCCGGTCCGGGCAGTCCGCGACGGTCGGGGAGTCAGGCGCAGAGCGCGACGACCTCGCAGGTGGGGGTCTCCAGGCGGTGCACGCCCTCGGCCGCGGGCAGTGCCGCCCGGTCGTCCCGGACGACGCTGCGGCTGCCGTCCGGGCGTACGAGCACGGTGTCCGCCGCGTCCAGCGCCAGCAGTTCGTCACCGCAGCGCAGCAGCAGCGGCGCGCCGGGCCCCGCGGAGACGGCGGTACGTCCCGAGGCCGGCCCGCCCAGGATGTCGCTCCTCGGCGAGCACCCAGGTGGTGGGCGTGCCCGGCAGGCGGCCCGGCGCCGGGTCGTGGAAGTCGCTGCCACCGAGCGGGATCACGTCCGGGCGCCAGGCCCCCGCCCAGGCCAGGGGCGCGCCGTGCCGCCGGTCGGTCCAGGTGTGGTGCCACACCTCTGCGTGCCGTGGCCGCCGCCCGGCGCAGTCGTTGGCGAGGGGGTGGTTCACGGAGAGCACGCCGCCGCCCGCCTCGGCCTGGACGAGCCAGCTGCCCGCGTCCGGTCTGCAGGTGCGGCTCCAGCTCGACCGGCTGGGTCAGCCACTGGTCGACCTCAGTCGCGCCCAGGTCCGGCTTCGCTCAGCCAAGGCACTGAGGCTGGAAGCCCGGATCGGCTGGGCCCTTGCGTTTCAGGGCGTTCTGTACCCACTGTGCGACGACCTGATCCTTGGTGGCTTGATCGTGCTCGCTGCTGTTGAGCGGGCACTTGTCCTGCAGGAGGACATTGGTGACGCGGTCCGCCGGGCCGCTCAGGTAGGAGCTGGTGTAGGGGGTCACTACTTCGTCGTACTTGGTCGCGATCTGCGTGTAATTGGGACCCTTGGGCGCCTCAGGGGCGGCGTTGAGTTTCTGGAGCAGGTCGGAGCCGGTGGTCTGGTCCGCGCAGGAGGGGCAGATGGTAGCTCCGGCCGCGATGGCCAGCGGGTTCGAAGTGCCGTGGTTTGAGGGCACGATTCCGACAAGATCGTCCACCTTGGTCGCGCCGCCCAGGAACTTTATGTAGTAGCGCGGCATCATTCCGCCCTGACTGTGGCCGACGAGGTCCGCTTTGCGTGCGCCAGTCGAACCGAGTACGGCGTTCACGAAGTCGCGCAACTGGGCCGCCGAGTCGGGGATGGGGTCAGTGGCGGCATTCCCGTAATTGAAGGCGAACACGCAGTAGCCGGCGTTCGCGAGCTGCGGCGAGAGCGTGTCCCAGTTCTCGGCCATGGTCTTAAAGGTGCCGTTGACCAGGATGACCGGCTCGGGGTGCGCCGAGCTCGGCTTGCAAGACCAGTCATTGGCACCGGCAGGTGGGATATCGGTGACGTCGGCATGAGCGGTATCGAGGGGGGCCATGAAGCCGAGGATCACCGTGGCGGCGGCAGCGGTCAGAATCCGGAGAGGGGAGCGCAGGCGCATGTGGGCCTTTCTTGACATCAAGCCAAAAAGCAAACCAGATTCAACAATGCCGAACCACAAGTGGAATGGTCACTTCCAATTTGACTTGCGTCAAGCCCTGCACTGTCGGAGGTCTCATCTTTCGCAGATAACGCTATGTATTGGTATTTATGGATAACACGGTCGAAGCGGTCAGGTCTTGACTGCCTGCCGCGCCCACCCGAGTCTCCTTCTGTCACTCTTGCTTGCTGTCCGGGAGCTGTGGGTTCACCGGATCGAGGAGTCAACTCCGCTGAATGCCCGGGAGCGACAGCGGCGGCGGAGACGCGTCGCGCTGACCGGCCCGCAGTCAGTCAGCGGGCCGGCCCTGACGGCGATTCAGCTTCGCTTGCGGCGCCGCAGGCTGCCCACCGCGAGCAGCGCCGGTACCGCGAGCAGCCCGGATGCGGCGACTGGTCCGAGCCCGAAGTGCGAACCTGACGCGGATGCCTCAGCTCCGTCCCGACCGCGTGCGGTCATGTCGGTGGGTTCCAGCGGAGGCACGGACACTCCGGCCCCGGAGAACCGGTAGACGTCCAGGCCACGGGTCAGGTCGTTGCCGTATCCGTAGAAGGAGCCGTCCGCTGCCATCCGGTTCGTCTTGAACGACCACGTGTCGGAGTCGGGGAACACATAGTTGCCGATCTCGCGCATCCCCACACCGTCGCCGATCGCGGTCGTGGCCGGCGAGCCGGTCACCTCGGCCAGCCCGGAGATGTCCAGGACCCGCACGCCCTGCCCGTACCACGCGATCGTGAGCATCTTCTGGTCCGGGTAGATACGCAGCACGTGCGAGGTGCACGTGGTGCCGTCCTGCGGTTTCACGACCGGGATGAACCAGGCGCCGAGTTTCTTGGGTGAGCGCTCCAGCCCGCCGGTGATGTCGTAGACGTGCAGGCCGCCGCCCGGGCACTCCGCGCTGCCGGCCGCGCCGGCCCGCTCATCGGTGACGACGAGGATGTCACGCTTCGACCCGTCCGCGCGGGTGAGGGTGACCGGGTCGGACTGGTGGGAGACGTTGACGGCCGGATCGACGATCTTCGCGATCTGCTTGGGCTGCTCGGGGTTGGTCGTGTCGAGCACCAGCGTCTGCGACAGCGCTGCCGAGTAAGCCCGGGTGCCGGAGGCGTTGAAGGTGATGTCGTGGGACTCCGAGCCGAGCGACGCGGGCGTGTACGGGATCGGGAAGTCCTGCACCTTGCGCGGAGACTTCGGCACCGACACGTCGTAGATCGTGATGGTGGGTTCGGTGCTGGTGAGCAGGTCGGAGTTGGAGTTGTACAAGTACTTGCCGCTCGGGTGGATCGTCATGTTGTGCGACCCACGCGGTACGGGCACGAAACTCACGGTCTCGGGAGCCGTCGGCTTGGTCAGGTCCACTATGACCGTGCCTGACGCATTCGCATCCAGGCCGAGGTCGCGGGCACAACGCGAGTCGGCTCCGGACGCCCCGAACGTCCCGTCCGCCGTATAGCTGGCAAGAACGCGCGTCCCGTTCTTCCACACCTGGATGTCGCCCTGGGTCACCTTGCAGTCATACACCGCGGCGATGCGCGGAGCGGCCGGCTCGGTGATGTCGATGATCTGCATGCCTTTGCGCAGGGTGCCGGCGAGGGCGTACTCGCGTTCGCCCGCCTTGAGAAATTCGATGTCGGATCCGCTCTGGGCTGCGCCGCTGCTGTCGTACTGCAGGTTGGCCACCGGTGACATCTCCGTGCCGGCCCCACGCTCGGCAACGGTCGAGCCGCGCGTCGCGGACGGTTCGTCGCCGCCTCTCCCCTCGTGGGCCAGCGCCGGCGCGGGCAGGAGAAGCAGTCCCATGGCCATCGCGCAGATCACTATCAGTCTTCGCATGATCAACGTCCCATCGCTGTCTCGGAAATCTTCTGTTGGGGGATCAGACATGGGTCCTGAACGCCGGCTCTCCGGCCTTACCGTTGCTCTCCTCGAAGATCTGCCGACGGCAGGCGTCGATCTCCGACCACGCCTGTGAGCGTCGTCGGCACTAGGATCGCCGCGACCCAGGTGCCGAACGCCGCTGGCATGCATGGGCGTTGGGCGATCGCCCCACCCATCGTGTGCCCGAGCTGGCGCCGCCGACAAGATGGCTGACGACTCTGCGGCGGCCCCCGTCTGAAAGCGGAGCAGCCGGCCCCAGCAGGCCCACCCACCCGCCGACCGCGCAGGGGCCTGCGGCGGAGTCAGCATGCGCCGCCCGTCGACGTCAGCAAGTCGGTGGCGGCAGTGGCGGCGGCCCGGTAGACAGGCCGGATGGTTGACCGGTTGTTCGCCGACGCCCTCCCGGGCCGGCGTCTCTTGCGCCGGGCTCCCTGTCTCTGAGCTGGTCAGAGGTCGTCACCGGTTATCACCACCGAGGCGCATGCCACGCGAGTCGGCGACGCGCAGGACTTCGCCCGTGGACTCCGTGAGCCGTGTGGCGATCCAGATCGCTTCGCGGGCGGACAGCGCGCGTCCGGTCGCACTCAGCGCTTCGCGTGCGTGCTCCAGGACGCTCCGGGCGTCGGCCAGTTGCTCCGCTTCCACGGCGTCAGCCAGACCATCGAGGACCCCTCCCGGCACCGTGGACAGGTAGCAGGGCTTCCCCTCGTCGCTGGTCCATGGTGCGAGCCGTAGTTCTTCGCGCTGTGCGTCCATGCCGTCCGTCCGTCGTCACTGCATGTGTAAGGACGATTTCAGACTGACGATGTGTCGGGTTCCGCTACAGGGGCGGAACGGCCTACTTCTGCCACGCTATTGCGCGATGCCGAGGAAGTCGGCGACCCGGCGCAGACCAGGCGGGCGGGAGGGTCCTGACCAGAGGTCGGTCACGATCGCCACGGCGAGCGTGTGATGCCGCATCCACGCGGGAGCGACCCTGCGAAGGGACTCGAGCGCCTTCACCGCCCCTGCGGCGTCGCCGACGTCCGTGCGTGCCCGGGCCACGTCCAGCAACAGCCACGTACGCCACGATGGCGGAATGTCACGGCTCAGCCGCATGCCCTTCGCCAGGGTCAGCGCTTCGTCCGGGCGCGCGTGCTGGACGGCGAGGCGGACACGCTCGATCCGTACCGAGGACCGGCTGAAGACGGACACGAGCTTGCCGTCAACAGGTGCGGGAAGCCTGGCCAGTCGGCTCGTGGCGTCCTCCGCCGTGCGCATCATCTCGGACGCCTGGTCGTAGTGTCCGCTCCGTGCCGCGCTGGTCGCCGCGGACATCACGAGCCCGCCCCACACGCGTACGCCCTCCGCTGTGCCGGTGTGGTCGCGTTCCACTCGGTCCGCGGCGAAGACTGCCAGCCCTTCGGCGTCGTCCAGTCGGTTCTGACGCTGGTACGCCCACGCGACGGAGTTGGAGACCATCGCGGGCAGCAGCGGGTCGGACGAGGCCCCCGCCGCGTCCATGGCGCGCTCCAGGGCGGACAGTGCGAGGTCTGTCTTGCCCAGCCGGATCGCCAGATGTCCGCCCAGCTGGAGTGCCTTGCCCAACGCGGCCTGTCCGGCTGCGCGTTGCCCGGAGTTGCCCACGGCGGCAGCCAGGCGGGCGTCGGCGATGATGCCGGGAAGCGCGTCCAGGAGCCTGCCGAACTCCGCACCGTGGTAGAGGGTCCAGCCTTCCGACAGTTCGGCGCGGAGCAGGGGCAGGGACAGCCGTTCCGTGTTCGCGGGCTCCGCGGGCACCGCGAACAGAGGCGGCATGATCGCGCGGCGTACGGCGGTCAGTTGAGGGGGTTCGGCTTCCCCGTTGGAGGGGATGCCGGGCGGATCGCCGATCAGGGATGTGACCTCGGTTCCCAGCCCCTTGGCCAGCGCGTGCAGCGTCGGCAGCCGTGCGGAGTGCTTCCGCTGCTGCTCCAGCCGGCGCACCACATCGATGGACACTCCGGCGCGATGTGACAGCTCTTCCTGGGTGATACCCGCCATCCGTCGCAGGCGCGCCATCCGTTCGCCGATGTGCTCAGCCATGCGACCAGCGTACGGCCGCGTGGGGCATCCTCTCCGCTGATCGGCAGCAGGCGTGGACGGGGCCGAGTACCCACACGACCCCGTGGTCCGCAAGGTCTACCGAGAGGGACTGGCCGCACAGGAACGGCAGATCCTGGACGCGCTCGCCGCGGACCCGCAGGTCGCGCGGATCACCCGGGATCTGCCCACTCTCCGCGTCGCCGTTCGGGGCTGGCTGTCCTTCATGGTCACCGTGTGCCTGGAGTGGCTGGAGGAGCCGGGTCTGCCACGGGAGCACGTACGCGACCTGTGCGCGCGGGCCCTGCTGGGCGCGATCACACCGCCCTAGCCGGGACCGGCCCGGTCGGGCTGGGGTGGCAGGGAGCGCCGGGCCACCGCGCGGATCTTCGCGTCGAGTGCCGCCGCCGGGTCGTCGGTGAAGCTGTGCAGCGCGACGGCGGCGGTGACGATGACGTCACACAGTTCGTCGGCCACGTCCGAGGAGCTGTGGGTGCGGCCCTTGCGCGGGTTCTGGCCCACCGTGCCGATGTACGCCTGGGCCACCTCGCCGGCCTCTTCGGTGAGCTTCATCAGCCGCATGGCGGTCTCGTGCTCGCCTGCTTCGTTGGCGGCGTCCAGCCAGTCCACCAGACGGCGGACCGTCGCCCACTGCTCGGGCGTCATGGATCGTTTCCCTTCCAGGTCCGGTCAGCCGCCGTGCCATACGTCGGGACCGCCGCCGCGCCACTCGATCAGGTTCGGGTCGTCAAGCTGGATCTCGTCGTCCGAGAGGCCGACGTGGCGGAGGAACGCCGCCACGTCCTCGCGGCGGAAGGCCCGCCCGAGGAACTCGGCGTGCGCCATGACGCGCCGCCCGCCGTCAGCGTCGGGCGGGTGCACGACGATCGGTGGAGTCATCCTCCCAGGATGGGCCTTCCACGGCGCGGCCGCATCCTGGCCGCGCCGGTGAGCGCGGCCTGTCGAGCGGCTCCGCTGAGGCGGCGGCGGCGCCCGCGGGCCTTCCCGTACGGAGCACCGGCCGGAATACTCCGCTCCGGCACGATGCTGAACCGGTCAGACCTGACCGGTCGTGACCGTACCGGTAAACGCCCCGAAAGGACGGACGTACCTGTGACCACCCCGGCCGCCTCCCTCACCGTCGACGAACTCCGGCCACGCTTGGACCGGCTGACCGTCGTCGACGTGCGTACTCCCGGCGAGTACGGCTCCGGGCACATCCCCGGAGGGGTCAACATCCCCCTCGACCGGCTCGGCGACGCTCTGCCCGCACTGCGCAGCGCCGCCGGACGCGGCGACCTGGCGGTCGTCTGCGCCTCGGGAGCCCGCTCGCGTTCGGCATGCGAGCAGCTCGCCGCCGCGGGCGTCCCCGCGGTCTCCCTCGACGGCGGCACCGCGGCGTGGAGAGAGGGCGGTCACGCTTTGGACCGCAGCGCCGGCGCCCGTACCGTCTGGCCGATGGAACGCCAGGTCCGGCTGACGGCGGGATCGCTGGTGCTGCTCGGGCTCCTGCTGGACCTGCTGGTGCCCGGCTTCCGCCTCCTCGCGGCGTTCATCGGCGCCGGACTGGTCTTCTCCGCACTCAGCAACACCTGCGGGATGGCGGCGGTGCTCGCCAAGCTCCCCTACAACCGCCGGCAGCCCGGCGGACCCGGCTTCGAGGAGACGCTGCGCGGGCTCGCGGACCGGCCGGCTCCGGGCACCGCGGCTCCGTAAGGACAGGAGAGCTGAGCAGGGCGAGCGCCGGTTCCCACGGGTCGACACTCTCCCCGCCCCTGTCGGAGCGCCAACAGCCCCGTCAGGGCACCGGGTTCGTGCTCCCCGGGTCCGTCCATCGCAGGGGCAGCCGCTTGAGTCCGTTCTGGAAGTTGGAGACCAGCCGTACCGGTTCCCCCGCTCGCTCCAGTCCCGGGAGACGGGTGACGGCCTGGCGCACGATGGCCTTCATCTGCACCCGGGCGAGGTGAGCGCCCATGCAGATGTGCGGCCCGAATCCGAAACTGACGTGGTCGTTGGGGGAGCGGGTGATGTCGAACCGGTCCGGATCGGGGAAGACCGCCTCATCGCGATTCGCGGCGGCGTGGTAGACGACGACCTTGTCGCCGCGGCTGATGGGCTTTCCGCCCAGTTCCGTGTCACACGTCGCGGTACGGCGGAAGTCCATGACCGGCGGCCAGTACCGCAGCATCTCCTCGACCGCGGCTCCGGTCAGCTCCGGCCGCTGACGAAGCAGCGCGTACTGCTCGGGGTGATCCAGCAGTGCCAGCATGCCGCCGGGGATACCGTTGCGCAGCGTCTCGTTCCCGGCCACGGCGAACAGAAAGAACATGTTCTCGAACTCTTCGCGGGACAGTCCACCGGCTCGCATATGGGCCATCACGCTGCCGGGACGAGGGTGTTCCGCGAGCGCGTGCGCGTAGGCGAACATGTCCGCGAGGGCTTCGCGGGACCGGGGATTGAGCGGCCGCCCGTCCGGGCGGACCATGGTGGCGGGACGCCGCAGCATTGCCCGCCGGCCCATCGGGCTGAGATCGTCCGGCGCGGCCGTGCTGGAATCCGCGTAGTCGGAGTCCTGATAGCCGATCACCCGGCTCGCCCAGTCGAACAGCAGCCGCCGGTCCTGTTCGGGTACGCCCATCACATGCGCCAGCGTCCACACCGGAAGGTCGGCGGCGACCTCGACGAAGTTCGCCGCTCCCAGGTCCACGACGTCGCTGATGAGTCTCTCGGCGCGTTCCTCGATGACGGCTTCCAGCTCGCGGACCGCGCGTGGAGTGAAGGCGGCAGCGACGACGCGGCGCATCCGCGAGTGCTCAGGAGGGTCCTGATTGAGCATCATCGCGCGGACGAAGGAGAGGTCCTGTTCGGTATCGGGGTCCCGGATCTGAGTGGCCCCGAGGTGGGACGAGAACACCTCAGGGGTCCGGAGCACGTGTTTGACGTCCCGGTGCCGGAAGACGGCCCAGAACCCCGGCCCCGCGGTCCACTGCCCGACAGCGGGCTCGTCGATCCAGCAGACGGGATGCGCCGACCGCAGCTCGCGGAAGAGGCCGTACGGCACACCGTGGGCGTATGTCTCGGGAGCGAACACCTCGGCTGCTGTCACCTACGTGACCGTACGGCGGGGTCTGGTGGAGTCGTCAAGAGGACGTCAGACTGGCCGGGTGACGCTGACCACCGCCGAAGCGAACAAGATCCTGGCCGACAACTTCGCGCCCTGGGTGCTCGATCTGGGACTCGCCGTTCAGGAGGTCGGCGACCGGCACGCCGTGCTGCGCCTGCCGTGGTCGGAACGGCTCGCACGCGAGGGCGGCGCGCTGTCCGGGCAGGCACTGATGGCCGCCGCGGACACCGCCACGGTCGTCGCCGTGTCGGCTGCGCGAGGCGGCTTCGGTCCGATGACCACCGTCCAGCAGTCGACGACCTTCCAGCGCGCGATCACCGGCGCGGACGTGCTCCTGGACGCCCGCGTGACCAAGCTCGGGCGCCGACTGGCCTTCGCCGACATCACGATGTCCGCCGAGGGCAGCGAGGATCCCGCCGCACACGCCACGACCGTCTACGCCCTCCCGGGCTGACCCGGCCGCCGCGGACCGCCGCGTCTCCCGCGACCCCGTCAGCACTGGCCCGCCCTTGCGGACATACCCTGGGCGCTGGCGTACTGGGTCAGGACGACGATCCGCCCGGTCCTGCGCCAGGTCCGGCTGACGGCGGGATCGCAACACCTGCGGGATGTCGGCGGTACTCGCCAAGCTCCCCCACAACCGCCGGAAGCCAGGCGGACCCGGCCTCGAGGAGACGCTGCGCGGGCTCGCGCCGGAGCGTGCTTGACCAGGCGGAGCGGCACCCGCCGCATCCCGCACCCCGGGCCGGGCAACCTCCATCGCACCACCGGCACCACACGCACCGCACGGAAAGTTCTCACATGACGGCACTCGCCCGACGGTTTCCGCGTCCCAAGGATCTCGCACCCCTGCTGAAGCTGAAGCCCCGACAGCGGGACGCCACCGCGCGGCGGCTGGCCGGCGCGCACACGATCTGGGACCTCAGGCACATCGCCAAGCGGCGCACGCCCGCAGGCCCGTTCGACTACACCGACGGTGCCGCGGACGCGGAGGTCGGCATCCGGCGCGCGCGGGAGGCCTTCGACGACCTCGAGTTCCGGCCCGGCATCCTGCGCGACGTCGCCGAGGTCGACACCTCCACGCCCGTACTCGGGGAGCGCTCCGGGCTCCCGTTCGGGCTCGCGCCCACCGGCTTCACGCGCATGATGCACTCCGCGGGCGAACGGGCGGTGGTCGCCGCCGCGGCACGTGCGGGTATCCCGTACGCGCTGTCCACCATGGGCACCACCTCCATCGAGCAGGTCGCCGCGACGGCGCCGACGGCGCGCAAATGGTTCCAGCTCTACCTCTGGAAGGACCGCCGGCTCTCGCTCGACCTGATCTCGAACGCCAAGGCGGCGGGGTACGAAGCCCTCATCGTCACGGTCGACGTGCCCGTGAACGGCAACCGTCTGCGGGACCTGCGCAACGGCATGACGATCCCGCCGCAGCTGACGCTGAAGACCTTTCTTGACGCCTCCTACCGCTGGGCGTGGTGGTTCGACTTCCTGACCACCGAGCCGTACGCCTTCGCCTTCGACAGGGACGGCCAAGGGTCACTCGGCGACATCATGCACAAGCTCTACGACTCGACCGTCACCTTCGAGGACCTGGCCTGGATACGCGAGGCCTGGGACGGGCCGATGCTCGTCAAGGGCATCCAGACCGTACGCGACGCCGAACTCGCCATGACGCACGGTGCCGACGGAGTGATCGTCTCCAACCACGGCGGGCGCCAGCTCGACCGTGCACCGGTACCGCTGCATCTGCTGCCGGAGATCGTCGACGCGGTCGGGGCACGAGGCACGGTCATGCTGGACACCGGCATCATGAACGGCGGTGACATCGTCGCCGCCCTCGCGCTGGGAGCGGACTTCGCCCTCGTCGGGCGTGCGTACCTCTACGGGCTGATGGCAGGCGGCGAGGCGGGGGTGGCCCGCGCCATCGAGATCCTCTCCGCCGAGGTCGAGCGCACGATGAAACTCCTCGGCGTCACCGCCGTCGGCGAACTCGGCCGCGATCACGTGCGGTTGCTGACCAGGCGCGCGCCGGTGTTCCCGGGACCGGCGGCGGGCTGAGGTCGGCTGAGGACGGCCAGGCACCGTCGGCGCCGGGGCACGGAACATCAGCTGACTCTGCGTGTCCGGACCGCTCCACTTCGTGTGTGCCGGTCCATGTGTACGGGCGCCGCCGCCTATTAAGTATGACGATGTGATGTCGAACTCTTGAATACATCGTATTTATGAGCTTGAGTGTGCGGGCGCAACGAGACCGAGAAGACAGCTGTACCCCGCTCGACGACATGGAGCGTCCCCGATGGAAGCAATTGAGCCGGCATACGGCACCGCCACGCTGCTGCTGATAGCCGCCGGCGCCGTCGCCCTGCTCCTGTTCCTGATCATGAAGGTGAAACTGCACGCCTTCGTGTCCCTGGTCCTCATCAGTGTGGTGACGGCGATAGCCGTCGGCTTCCCGTTCGCCGACATACCCGACGCCCTGATGTACGGCTTCGCTGACACGATCGGGCCGGTCGCACTGCTGGTCGCCTTCGGCGTCATGCTCGGCCGGCTCCTGGAAGTGACCGGCGGCGCACAGGCGTTGGCCGACACGCTGATCAGCAGGTTCGGCGAGAAACGAGCGCCACTGGCGCTCGGTGTCGCTTCGCTGCTGTTCGG
>NZ_JBOHCV010000007.1:0-5661 GCF_050698815.1 Streptomyces sp. | reverse complement strand
GCACCGGAGGGGCTGTCGGGGGAGCGCTGCGCGGCTTCGGTCCCGGCCTGGACCCGGCGCGGGCGGACGCCGTCCTGCCGACGCTGCGGCTGCTGCTGTCCGGTGTAGAACGGGAGGAGACCGTCGCATGAACCATGACGCCCCGGCCGGTCAGGACGCCGCGCGGGAGGAACGGCTGCGCCGTTGGCGGCTGGTGCTCGGCGCGTCGGGCGGCTCCGACGGCACCGGACACGAACTGGACGGCACCGACGCGGACATGGACCGTACGCTCCAGGCTCTCTACGGCAGCCACAGTGGCGCGGGCGGCGCAGGCGGTGAGAAGGGCGCCGGTCGCGGGGCGCGGAGGACCGCCGGGCTCGGCGGTTCGGCGCCCCAAGTGGCCCGCTGGCTGGGTGACATCAGGACGTACTTCCCCAGTTCCGTCGTGCAGGTCATGCAGCGTGACGCCATCGAGCGGCTGGGCCTGTCCGCACTGTTGCTCGAGCCGGAGACGCTGGCGGCCCTCGAGTCGGACGTGCACCTCGTCGGCACACTGCTCTCCCTGACCAAGGCCATGCCGGAGACCAGCAAGGAGACGGCGCGGGTGGTCGTACGGAAGGTGGTCGAGGAGCTGGAGCGGAAGCTCGCCGCCCGTACCCGGGTCACCCTCATTGGTGCGCTCGACCGTTCCGCGAAACTGCACCGCCCGCGCCATCGCGACATCGACTGGGACCGGACGATTCGCGCCAACCTCAGGAACTATCTGCCCGAGCACAGGACGATCGTTCCCGAGCGCCTGATCGGATACGGGCGCGCGTCGCGGGCGGTGAAGAAGGAGGTCGTCCTCTGCGTCGACCAGTCGGGCTCGATGGCGGCCTCCGTCGTGCACGCGTCGGTCTTCGGCGCCGTGCTCGCCTCGATGCGCTCGATCGACACCCGGCTCGTCGTCTTCGACACCAGCGTCGTCGACCTCACCGACGCGCTCGACGATCCGGTCGACGTGCTCTTCGGCGTCCAGCTCGGCGGCGGCACGGACATCAACCGGGCGCTGGCCTACTGCCAGACCCGGATCAGCCGCCCGTCCGAGACCGTCCTCGTTCTCATCAGCGACCTCTGCGAGGGAGGCATCCGCGGCGAGATGCTCAAACGGGTGGCGCAACTCACGGAGGCCGGTGTTCGGTTCGTGACGCTGCTCGCACTGTCCGACGAGGGCGCGCCCGCCTACGACCGCGAGCACGCGGGTGCGCTCGCCGCCCTGGGTGTCCCCGCCTTCGCCTGTACGCCGGACCACTTCCCGGAGGTGATGGCGGCGGCGATCGAGAAGCGGCCGCTGCCCATGCCGGACACCTGAGCGGGGGCTTACGGTCAGGGGACCGCGAGTGAACACTTTGTGACGGCGGTTGCGCGAGAGGCCGGGCATCGTGCGAAAATCTGACTCGTTGTCCGGAACGCAGAGCTCCGGGAAGCCCGTTGTCGCTCCTGAGCAGCCTGCCTCTCCGTCGTCCTCCGGAAGGTCTCCACTTGTCAGCCGTGTCCGCCGTGCCTGCCGCCGTGCGCTTGCCGCGCTCGGTCGCCGCGCGGCGAGCGCTGCTCACGGTGCTCTTCCTCGGCGGCTTCCTCGGCCTCGCCCTCCTGTTCGGCGGCAGCGCGCACGCCGCGTCCGGCCAGGACGGTCCGGGCAGCGGAGCCACGAGCGCGACGGCGGGACTGATCGAGCAGAACGACACCACGGACGAGGCCGCGGACAACACCTCGGACAAGGCCGCGGACAATACTTCGCACGAGGCCGCGGACGACACCTCGCACGAGGCCGCGGACAAGGCCGGGGGCGCCACGCCGAAGGCACAGCGCGCCACGTCCGAGACCGCGCGCAAGGTCATCGATCCGGTGGCGAAGAGCGCCGAGCGCACTGGAGAGATCACCCGGCCGGTCGGCGAAGCGGGCCAGGGCGTCACCGAGCCGGTGCGGCCGGGCGGGCTGACGGAGCGGACCGGCCTTCAGCAGGGCGATGACTCCGGTGCCGGCGGCTCCGCAGCCGACCGGGGTACGGAGACGACGCCGGACGCGTCCGGCACCCGTGCCGGTTACGGCCCCAACGGCCCGGACCGGCCCGCTGCTCACGGCACCGCCGACGCCGAGGCGGCGGACCCGGGGCCGGCGCACCATGCGACGCCGAGCGAGGTCACACACCAGGGCGGCTCCCCGGTGCACCCGCTTCCCCCTGTGCAGCAGGGGCCCGCAGCACCCGCCTCCGGCGGCTCGCCGGGTGCCGGTGACGGCCATGGGCCGCGCGGCGGCCAGCACCAACTCGCCGGTGTGGTCACCGGCATGGAGCACTACGGACCGCTGTGCGCCGCCGGTGCGGTGCGGGCGGCGGAGGGTACGCCGACGCGCGAGCGTTGCGGCGACGTCCTCGAGTTCCCCGGCTGAGGGCAGACCTTCCCCGTCCGCGGAACCCGTACCTGCCACGCGGGGGTGGACAGGTCTGCCCCGCACCCCGAAAGCCTCTGAACTCGAAGGACTTCACCCTCCATGCGTAAGAACATCGGGCGGCGCGCCGGCGCCTGCCCCCACTGAGCCGCCGGCCGTCCCCGCGGTCCGAGCCTGTAGGCATCGGATCGCAGGACGGCTGAGCACAGGAGTGCGGGGTGGCCCTCCCGGGGGGTTGGGCCGCCCCGCACCTCTCCCCACCTGCGGTTCCTGTCCATCGTTCACCGCAACGGAATCGAGACAGCCATGCACCAGAGCAAGAGCGTGCGCCGTGGGTTCGTCGCGTGAGGCCGTGTCCACAGCGTCGTAGGCTGCCCCGCATCCGGACCTGGCTGTTGTGTCCCGGGTCCCGGCTGCGTCCCCCGCACCGTCCGCGCCGGGGGTGCCGGAGGACCTCGTGATCGAGACGGCTGCCGGGCGGTGGGGCGCGTGGGTCCGTTCCGCACTACCCCGGGGAGCGGTTGTGACCGTTGTCACCGCGCCGGTGTGAGCTTGGATTTATGCACCACTGACGGGCGGAGCTAACCTGCAAGGCGGACATGCCGCGTGCCATCCGTGACGCCGCGGCCACGCGGCACGCCCACGCTCACGCTGTCAACGGACGCGATATCACTGATTAAGGGGACGTACGCGCGTGGACCTGTTCGAGTACCAGGCGAGGGACATCTTCGCCAAGCATGACGTACCGGTGCTGGCCGGTGAAGTCATCGACACGCCCGAGGCGGCGCGCGAGGTGACCGAGCGACTCGGCGGCCGCGCGGTCGTCAAGGCGCAGGTGAAGACCGGCGGCCGGGGCAAGGCCGGTGGTGTGAAGCTGGCATCCGACCCGGCCGACGCGGTCGAGAAGGCCACCGCCATCTTGGGCATGGACATCAAGGGCCACACGGTCCAGAAGGTGATGCTGGCCCAGACCGCGGACATCGCGGAGGAGTACTACGTCTCCTTCCTGCTGGACCGCACCAACCGCACCTTCCTCGCCATGGCCTCCGTCGAGGGTGGTGTCGAGATCGAGGAGGTCGCCGCGACGAAGCCCGAGGCGCTCGCGAAGATCCCGGTCGACGCCATCGAGGGCGTGACCGACGCCAAGGCCCGCGAGATCGTCGAGGCCGCGAAGTTCCCGGCCGAGCTCACCGACCAGGTCGTCAACGTCCTGAAGAAGCTGTGGGACGTCTTCGTACGCGAGGACGCGCTGCTCGTCGAGGTGAACCCGCTGGTCAAGACCGGCGACGGCAAGGTCATCGCACTGGACGGCAAGGTGTCGCTCGACGCCAACGCCGAGTTCCGGCAGCCGGACCACGCAGCCTTGGAGGACAAGGCCGCGGCCGACCCGCTCGAGGCGCTGGCCAAGGCCAAGGACCTCAACTACGTCAAGCTCGACGGTCAGGTCGGCATCATCGGCAACGGCGCGGGGCTGGTCATGTCCACCCTGGACGTCGTCGCGTACGCGGGTGAGGCGCACAAGAACGTCAAGCCCGCCAACTTCCTGGACATCGGCGGCGGCGCGTCCGCCGAGGTGATGGCCAACGGCCTGGAGATCATCCTCGGCGACCCCGACGTCAAGTCGGTGTTCGTCAACGTCTTCGGCGGCATCACCGCCTGCGACGCCGTCGCCAACGGCATCGTGCAGGCCCTGGAGCTCCTCAAGAGCAAGGGCGAGGCCGTCGACAAGCCGCTCGTCGTGCGCCTCGACGGCAACAACGCGGAACTGGGTCGCAAGATCCTGACCGACGCGAACCACCCGCTGGTGCAGCAGGTGGACACCATGGACGGCGCGGCAGACCGTGCCGCCGAGCTGGCCGCCAAGTAACCGGACGAAGACCGAGGACACGACACAACCATGGCTATCTTCCTCAACAAGGAAAGCAAGGTCATCGTCCAGGGGATGACCGGCTCCGAGGGCCAGAAGCACACCAAGCGGATGCTGGCCTCCGGTACGAACATCGTCGGCGGCGTGAACCCGCGCAAGGCGGGCACGAAGGTCGACTTCGACGGCGCCGAGGTGCCCGTCTACGGCGGCGTGAAGGAGGCGATGGAGGCCACCGGCGCGGACGTCACCGTCATCTTCGTCCCGCCGAAGTTCTCCAAGGACGCGGTCGTCGAGGCCGTCGACGCGGGCATCGGTCTCGCGGTCGTGATCACCGAGGGCATCACGGTCCATGACACCGCCTACTTCTGGGACTACGCCTCCCAGCGGGGCAACAAGACCCGCATCATCGGCCCGAACTGCCCCGGTCTCATCACCCCGGGCCAGTCCAACGCGGGCATCATCCCGGCCGACATCACCAAGCCCGGCCGCATCGGCCTGGTCTCGAAGTCGGGCACGCTGACGTACCAGATGATGTACGAGCTGCGGGACATCGGCTTCTCGACCGCGGTCGGCATCGGCGGTGACCCGGTCATCGGCACCACGCACATCGACGCGCTCAAGGCGTTCGAGGCGGACCCCGACACCGACCTGATCGTGATGATCGGTGAGATCGGCGGCGACGCCGAGGAGCGGGCGGCCGACTTCATCAAGGAGCACGTGACCAAGCCGGTCGTCGGCTACGTCGCGGGCTTCACCGCGCCCGAGGGCAAGACCATGGGCCACGCGGGCGCCATCGTCTCCGGTTCGTCGGGCACCGCCCAGGCGAAGCAGGAGGCGCTGGAGGCCGCGGGCGTGAAGGTCGGCAAGACGCCGTCCGAGACCGCGCGGCTGGCGCGCGACCTGCTGAGTATCTGAGCAGCCGAGCCGCTGACGGTTCAGCGCGCGCTCGTACGAACGGGCCCGTTCCCTCCCCCCGTGGAGGGAGCGGGCCCGTTCGTTTTCCCGCACGGCGGGAGCACCCGAACCGGCCTAAGCCGTCATCGGCTGCAGCCGCCCGGCCTGCTGGTCCGGCGCGAGCGTCGCGGTCGACGGCTTGGGTACGGGCGGCACCGGCACCCTCCGGCTGTGGTCGGAACCGGCCAGCGTGAACACCGCGGCGCCCACGAGCACTCCGGCCAGGCCGAGCGATGCCCCGGTCCGGTACCACGTGCGACGCGCACCGCGCCGGCGTACGAGTCCTGCGGGCGGCAACAGCGTGGGCTGCGGCGCCGCCAGCTCGCTCACCAGCCGGGCGGTCAGCACCCGGCGCCGGTCCGGCGGCGCGTCGCCCAGCTCGGGCAGCGACTCGGCGAGCGCCGCGCGCGCGTGCCGCAGCCGTTCCGCGG
>NZ_JBOHCV010000006.1:0-4687 GCF_050698815.1 Streptomyces sp. | reverse complement strand
CCCCTGCCGCGGTGCGGTGGTGCGGAGCCGTGGCGCTCACCTTGGCGTGCGCCACGGGACGGGTCGATTACCGCTGAGGTAATGGGGTGGGCGCCGACCCATTGACACCCTGCTCACCGATCCGGTTGGGTGCAGTCATCGCGCGGGAGTTAAAGCGGTTCAAACAGCTCATAACGGGCAGCGATCGAACGAAACAGGTCTTCATGGCACGAGAACGCCGTCCCACGATCGCGGACGTGGCAAAGCTGGCCGGGGTCTCCCCCAGCGCCGTTTCCTTCGCGTTGAACGACCGGCCCGGTCTCGCCAAGGAGACCAAGGCCCGGATTCTGGCCGCCGCGGCGGAACTGGGCTGGCGGCCGAGCCGGCCGGCGCAGGCGCTGTCGCACGGCAGAGCCGGGGCGCTCGGCCTGGTCCTGGCGCGGGAGACCGACGCCATCGGCGCCGACCCGTTCTTCCCGGCCTTCATCGCGGGTGTCGAGTCGGTCCTCTCGCAGCGTGGCGACGCCCTCGTGCTCCACGTCACCGGACCCGACGACGAGACCGCGGCCTACCAGCGGCTGGCGGCGGACCGCCGGGTCGACGGCGTACTGCTCACCGACATGCGCGTGACCGACCCCCGGCCCGCTCTCACCACCCGGCTCGGGCTGCCCGCCGTGGTGGTGGGCGACCCGGACTGTGCGCAGGGGCTGTGCGCGGTCAGCCTGGACGACCGGCCCGCCTTCAGCGCCGCCGTCCGCCGGCTGGTCGAGTTCGGGCACCGCCGGATCGCTCATGTGGCCGGACCGCAGGAGTTCCGGCACGCGCGACGCCGGCAGGAGTCGTGGGAGCGGGCGGTACGGGCGGCGGGGCTGCCCCCCGGCCCGGTGCTGCCCGGTGGGTTCACCGCCGACGGCGGCGCCGCCGCCACCCGCGAGCTGCTGGCACTCGGCGGCGAGGACAGACCGACCGCGATCATCTTCGCGAACGACCTGTCGGCGACGGCCGGTCTCGCGGTCGCCCAGCGGCTGGGGCTGGCCGTGCCGGAGGACCTGTCCATCGTCGGGTACGACGACACCCCGCTCGCCGCCTACACCCATCCGCCGCTCGCCTCCGCCCGCGCCGACGCCCTGGGCTGGGGGGCCGCCGCGGCCCGCGCGCTGGACAAGGTCATCGCCGAGGGGCGGGCCGAGGACGTCGAACTCGCCCCCGCCGAGCTGCAGCCACGCGCGTCGATGGGCAGGGCACCGGCCGCGGGACCCACAACGCTTCGCACGACTGGACGGACGGTGTGAGCGAAACCGGCTCCGGCGCGCACCGGCGGCCGCGATGCGGCACCGTGGAGGGATGACCGGCACCAGGTCGTAAGGAGGGCTGAGGCGGTGGACCCGCAGACGGCACTGGACCGGATCGCGTTCCTGCTGGAGCGCGGGCAGGCCCCGACGTACCGGGTGCGTGCCTTCCGTACCGCCTCGGAGGTGCTGGCAGGACTGACGGCCGAGGAAGTGGAGCGGCGTGCGGCCGGCGGGTCGCTGGAGTCACTCAAGGGCGTGGGTCCCAAGACCGCGCAGGTCGTACGGGAAGCGCTGCGCGGCGAGGTCCCCGGCTACCTCGCGAAGCTGGAGGTGGACGCGGAAACCGAGGCGGAGGCGGAACGTCAGGCACCGCACGCGGAAGAGGCGGACCGGCTGCGCTCCGCGCTGCGCGGCGACTGCCACCTGCACTCGGACTGGTCCGACGGCGGCAGCCCGATCGAGGCGATGGCCCGTACGGCGGCGGAGCTCGGACACGAGTGGGCGGTACTGACCGACCATTCGCCGCGGCTTACCGTCGCCCGAGGGCTGACCGCCGACCGGCTGCGCGCGCAGCTGGAGGTGGTGGCCGAGGTCAACGAGCGGGTGGCGCCGTTCCGGCTGCTGACCGGCATCGAGTGCGACATCCTCCTCGACGGCGGGCTCGACCAGGAGGAGGAGCTGCTGGACGGGCTGGACCTGGTGGTGGCCTCCGTGCACTCCAAGCTGCGGATGCCGAAGGCGGAGATGACCCGGCGGATGGTCGCGGCCGTCCGTTCTCCCCTCGTCGACGTGCTGGGGCACTGCACCGGCCGGCTGCTCTCGAGCAGGCCGGAGTCGGAGTTCGACGCGGCGGAGGTCTTCGCGGCGTGCGCGGAGTCGGGCACGGCCGTGGAGATCAACTGCCGCCCGGAACGGCTCGATCCGCCGCGCCGCCTGCTGCGGGAGGCCGTGGCGGCCGGGGTGTTCTTCTCCATCGACACCGACGCGCACGCTCCCGGCCAGCTGGACTGGCAGATCAACGGCTGCGCACGGGCGGTGGAGTGCGGCGTGCCGGTGGAACGCGTCGTCAACGCCCGGCCGGCCGACGGACTGCTGCGCTGGACCGGCGGCCCAGGAGGAGGACGCGGGTGACCGGGACCGGACCCGAGCCCCGGCACGGCCACCACCAGTCGCTGACCTTGCACGTGGGCCGGGAAGAACTGGTGATCCGGCAGCGCTACGAACTGGCGAGCACGGCCAACGACATCCTGATCGCCCTCTGGTTCCTCGTCGGCAGCATCATGTTCTTCTCCGAGGCGTGGACGACGCCGGGCACCTGGTGCTTCGTCTTCGGCAGCGTGGAGCTGATGATCCGGCCCGTCCTCCGGCTGTTCCGGCACACGCACCTGCAGCGGATGCACGCGGGGACCTACGACCTGCGGGAGTCCTCGCAGGACTTCTGACCTGGGTTTTTGGTGTGCTTCGGGTGGATCGGGACCGGTTGCGGGGTGTACCCAGCACCACCCCGGGTGCGGTGCCTGCACCCCTGCGCACTGACCTGCTGTACGGCTGTCCGCGGCGCCCCGGCGCCGCGAGGCTTGACAGCATGACGACAGTGACAGAAGCGCCCGAGGCCCGATCACGCCCCGGTGACGGGCCGGCCGCTCAGGGCAGCGACTTCTCCCGGCTCTCCCGGCGGATCGCCGAGGCCGGACTGCTGCGCCGGCGGCCCGGCTACTACACGCTCCGGCTGACCCTCGTGGGACTGGCCGCCGTGGCGGGCTGGGCGGCCTTCTTCACGCTCGGCGACAGCTGGTGGCAGCTGGCGGTCGCCGGCTTCCTGGGACTGGTCTTCGGGCAGTTCGCGCTGGTGGCTCATGACCTCGCCCACCGCCAGGTGTTCAGCAAGCGCCGGGCCAGCGAGGTCGGCGGCCGCATCGTCGGCAACCTCGGCATCGGCATGTCCTACGGCTGGTGGATGAACAAGCACACCCGCCACCACGCCAACCCCAATCACGAAGAGCTGGACCCGGACGTCAATCCCGACATCCTCGTCTGGTCACAGGACCAGGCGCGCGCCGCGAAGGGACTGCCGCGCTTCATCGGCCGGCACCAGGCCGGGATCTTCTTCCCGCTGCTGACGCTGGAAGGCTTCAACCTCCACGTCTCGAGCGTACGGGCGCTGCGCGAGCCGCACATGAAGCGGCGGGTGCTGGAGGGCGTGCTCCTCTTCGCGCACCTCGGCGGCTATCTGGCCGCGCTGTTCCTGGTGCTGCCGCCCGGGCTCGCGATCGCGTTCCTCTTCCTGCACCAGGCCGTCTTCGGCGTCTACCTCGGCTCGATCTTCGCCCCGAACCACAAGGGGATGCCGATGCTGACCGGCGAGGACCGTCCGGACTTCCTGCGCCGCCAGGTGCTCACCTCCCGCAACGTGCGGGGCGGGCGGCTGACCGACGTCGCGCTCGGCGGGCTCAACTACCAGATCGAGCACCACCTCTTCCCGAACATGCCCTCGCCCCACCTGCGCCGCGCCCAGCGGATCGTCCGCGACTACTGTGCCGAGCTGGGCATCAGCTACCACGAGACGGGTCTGATCGCCTCGTGGCGCGAGGCACTGCGTCACCTGCACGAGGTCGGCGCGCCCCTCCGCGAGAAGGCCGCCACCGCTGCCTGACGCCTCGGGTAAGGCGGGTCAGGTGAGGGGGGTCAGGCGAGGTGGCTCAGGTGAGGTGGCTCAGGTGAGGTGGGGTGGGGTGCCGGGAACGCCTCGCCGGCGGCCCGTGGGATGGCCGGCACCCCGGTCACCGGCTCGGGGGTGCCCGCCGACTCCTTCAGCCAGCGGCGCAGGACCAGATGCACCGCTTCGGCGCCGACCAGTTCCTCGCCCCCGGTCGGCGCCGACAGCTCCAGTGGCGAGAGCAGGAACGCGTGACCCTGCTCGCCGCCCAGGCCGCCGTGCGAGCCGATCTGTTCCTCGAACGCGTGCACCGCGCCCGTCTCCGGATCGACCGCGGAATTGATCATGATGTCGGGGGCATGCCGGAACCCGGCCGTGCGGCGCACCGCCTCCGCGGCGCCGGGCCCGAAGGGCGCGAGCGGGTCGTGCTCCCCGAGGATCTCGCCCGTGTCCAGACGGTGTTCGCGGCCGGCGCCGCCGAGGACCACCGGTCCGTGTGCTTCGCTGCGGACGAGCAGGAAGCCGATGCCCGGGTGGTCGGCCAGCGTGCGCAGCAGCGCGGGGTGCCGCTTGTCCAGCTGTTCCAGGGACATCTGACCCGGCACGTCGGGGAAGGAGACCAGGCCGAGATTGCCCGAGGCGAGGACGACCGGGCCCGCGCCCCTGGCTGGTGTGCGCTCGTCCTCCTGCGGGTCCTCCTCCGGCCGGTGCAGCGCGGCGCGCGCCGCGGCCCGCGCCTCGGCGCCGCTGGGCGTACGCC
>NZ_JBOHCV010000005.1:0-2095 GCF_050698815.1 Streptomyces sp. | reverse complement strand
ACGAGCGCCATCGACAGCGTCACCCCGCACGGCACCAGAACGGTGGCGAATCCGACCAGCACGGGAGTGGCCATAGAGGCGGTCTTGGTGCTGCGTCGCACGAGCCGTCCGAACGCGGCCGGTGGGCAGGGTACGAGTCGGCCCACGGCTTTGACGCCGAGGAGATCGAGGGCGAAGACCACCATCAGCGCCGCAGCGACGAAGAGCAGCACCGCCTGCGCTCTGGGGCTCGGCTGCAGAGCGGCGCCGAAGATGCCGAGCAGGGAACCGAGGATGGTGTGGGAGATCAGTTTCCCCACGAGGAACGCGCCGACCGGGGCCAGATGACCGGCTGCCTGCTGCGCGACCGTGGTGGTCGTGGTCGTGCGCTCGGGCGCGGTCGGGGTGGTGGCATCGCGGCGGGTGACCGCGCCGGCCAGCAGGCCACCCTGGACGGCGGCGCATGAGGCACCACCGGCGAAGAGACCGGTGGTGACACCGGTGATGAGCAAGGTGACGGAGGACGTCATGCGTCGGGACTCCTGTTCGGATACGACGGCACGCACCCGGAGAGAGTCGGATCAGGGCGTGCCGAGGCGGGGCGTGAGGAAAGCCGGCATCCCGCGAGTCAGCAGCGATCGCTGCCTCACGGGCGAGGGATCATCACGTCCGTGACACGCACAACTGGTGAAGATCAGGAGGTGGGAGTGGCGGAGGCGGCGCGTTGGGCAGCGCGCCCACAGCCGCAGGGGAGCAGGCCATCGCTGTTGGCTGACCGGTCGACGCAGGGCTCGGCTGCACCTCGTGGACGAGCGTCGCCTGCGGCGCCGGGCACTGCTTCTCGAGCATCGGGCAGTGATCACAGTGCTCGACCGAACCGGTCCCCTCCGACTGCGTCGCCGTCGGGACCGCTGACGCGTACTGCGCCGGCCCAGAGGGGCTTGCAGCAGCCTTGACCGGGGTGGACACCTTCATCGAGTCCATCGAAGAGGGCGAGGGCATCGCCATGGCCGGTCGCGCCAGCCCGGTCAGGCAGACCATGAGCGCGCACGCGAGAAGCGCCCCGGACCACACCCGGAGCGGTCTTGGCACGGACCACATCCGGAGCGGTCTTGGCACGCGTCGCGACATGCACGCCATGCTATGGCACGTGCGCACAGGCCAGGCAGCCTGCCGTCCAAGGGGGCCGTCCGCCAAAGCCCACCGGGGTCAGGAGTCCGGTTCGTCCACTGTGGACGCCGCGCGGCGGCGGCGCGGCAGACTGAGCTGGGCGGACAGCAGCCCGGCCACGCCGATCAGGGCCCACAGCGCCCACGGGCCCATCGCGTACACGGCGCCGCCGATGAGCGGTCCGGCGCCCGTACCGGTCGTGTACGCGACGCCGTGCAGCCCCTGGTAGCGCCCGACCATGTGCGGCGGAGCCAGACTTCCCAGGTAGGCCTGGGAGATGGTGCTCGTTATCATCTCGCCGAACGTCCATATCAGCACCGTCGCCGCCAGCATGACCATGCTGCTCATGAACCCGGTCAGCGCGAGACCGACACCGACGATCAGGTTGCCGACGGCCAGGACGTACTCCGGCCGGTACCGGGAGATCGCGCCGGTGATGGGCAGCTCCAGCACCAGCACCAGCAGACCGTTGAGCCCGATGAGGAGACCGAAGTCGCCCGGGCTCAGACCCACGTCGCTGACGTGCAGGGGCAGGCCGACGGTGGACTGGATGTAGACGAACTCGGCGACCACGGTCATCAGCAGGAATCGCACCAGGGTGCGGTCGGCGAGCACCTGCCGGTATCCCACCGCCCGGTCCGCCTGCTTGCCGGCGTCGTCCGCGTAGTCCTGGTCGGACCGCGGCTGGGGCACATCCCGCAGCAGCACCGCCACGACCAAGCCGAACAGCAGGCACGCGGCGGCGTTGCCCAGGAAGAGACCCACGTAGGAGGTGCCGGCCAGCACACCGCCGATGAGGCCGCCCAGGGCGGCGCCCACGTTCATCGCGAACCGGAACACCCCGAAGGCGGCCAGCCGTTGCTGGTTGGTCGTCACGGAGTCGACCAGCATGGCGGCGGCGGCCGGCCGGTAGATCTGCGACGTCACGCCGATGAGACCGACCACC
>NZ_JBOHCV010000004.1:0-2000 GCF_050698815.1 Streptomyces sp. | reverse complement strand
GCCGCGCAGAGCGCGCCCGCCGGGCCGCCGAGCGCCCCGAGGCGCTGCGCCGCCTGCTGCCGCAGGCCCTCGTCGTCGCGTTCCTGGCGGGCGGCACGTCCGCCTTCGTCGCCCACGACAAGGCGGTCGAGCTGACAGTCGACGGCACGCCCCGCACCCTGCACACCTTCGCCGACGACGTCGGCGAACTCCTCGACGAGGAAGGGCTCGAGACCGGCGCGCACGACGTGATCTCCCCTTCGCCGCGGCAGGCCCTCGCCAACGGCGACGACGTCTCCGTCCGCCACGGCCGTCCCCTCGCCCTCACCCTCGACGGCGAACGCCGCCGGGTGTGGACGACCGCCCGCACCGTCGACCAGGCGCTCAAGCAGCTGGGGGTACGGGCCGCCGGGGCGTACATCTCGACACCCCGCAGTACGTACATCGGGCGCGGCGGCATGGAGTTGGACGTCCGCACGGAGCGCGCCGTCACCTTCCTCGCCGACGGGCGCGAGCATCCCCTGCGGACCAACGTGGCGACGGTGCGCGAGGCGCTCGCGTTCGCCGGCCTCGAACTGGCGGGCCTGGACACCACCTCCGTGCCGCTGGAGAGCTTCCCGCGGGACGGGCAGACCATCACGGTCATGCGGATCACCGGCAGCGAGAAGGTGAAGGAGGAGCGGATCCGCTTCGAGACTGTCCGGCAGGCGGACCCGCTGCTGAGCCGGGGCACGGAGGTCGTGGCGCAGGCGGGCAGGCCGGGCGTCCGGCGGGTCACCTACCGGCTGCGGACCGTCAACGGCGTGCGGGAGAAGCCGCGCCGGATCGCCGTGGAGGTACTGCGGCACCCCGAGAAGCAGATCATCCGGGTCGGCACCGCCCCGTTCCCCCGGTCCGTGCAGGGTGCCGACCACCTCAACTGGGCCGCGCTGGCCGAGTGCGAGTCCGGCGGCAACCCCCGCGCCCAGGACGCCTCGGGGAACTACGGCGGGCTGTACCAGTTCGACATCCACACCTGGCACGGTCTCGGCGGCGGCGGCCGGCCGCAGGACGCGCCGGCGGCCGAGCAGACCTACCGGGCCAAGAAGCTGTACGTGTCACAGGGGGCGAGTCCGTGGCCGATGTGCGGCCGTAAACTGGCGCGGTGACCGCAGCTCCCGACCCCGACCCGGACCCGGACCGCGATTCCGACCGCGATTCCGGCCCCGGCACCGACCGCGACGCCCATGCCGCCGCCTCCGACGCGCTGCTCGGCGCCGCCGACATCCGCGAGCTGGCCGACGCGCTGGGGGTGCGCCCGACCAAGCAGCGGGGGCAGAACTTCGTCATCGACGCGAACACGGTGCGCAGGATCGTGCGCACCGCGGACGTGCACGCGGACGACGTCGTGCTGGAGGTCGGGCCCGGCCTGGGTTCGCTGACCCTCGCGCTGCTGGAGGCCGCCGACGGGGTGACGGCCGTCGAGGTCGACGACCAGCTGGCGGCCGGGCTGCCGGCGACCGTACGGGCGCGACTGCCGCGCCGCGCGGACCACTTCACGCTGGTGCACGCGGACGCGATGCGCGTGACGCGGCTGCCCGGCCGGCCGCCGACGGTGCTGGTCGCCAACCTCCCCTACAACGTGGCCGTTCCGGTGCTGCTGCACATGCTGGCCACCTTCCCCACCCTGCGACGCGCCCTGGTCATGGTCCAGTCGGAGGTCGCCGACCGGCTTGCCGCGCCCCCCGGTTCGAAGGTGTACGGGGTGCCGTCGGTCAAGGCCTCCTGGTACTGCGAGGTGAAGCGGGCGGGCGCGATCGGGCGGAGCGTCTTCTGGCCCGCGCCGAACGTCGACTCGGGGCTGGTGTCGCTGGTGCGCCGCGACCCGCCCCGTACGAGCGCGGCCCGGGAAGAGGTCTTCGCCGTCGTCGACGCGGCGTTCGCCCAGCGCCGCAAGACGCTGCGCTCGGCACTCGCGGGCTGGGCGGGCTCGGCGGCGGCCGCCGAGCGGGCGCTGCGGGCCGCCGTGGTCTCGCCCCAGG
>NZ_JBOHCV010000003.1:0-4836 GCF_050698815.1 Streptomyces sp. | reverse complement strand
GTGCTCCTCCGGCAGCCCCTCCGATGCCGCCCTGAGTGGCCGCGGCGCCGCTGCCACGGCGCACCAGCTCGCCCACGGTCCGTCGCACGCCCGGCTCGTACTCGGCGAACGTGCGGCGCAGCAGTGGCAGCACATCCGTGAAGGCGTCCGCCGGCACCCCCGTCAGCCACCCGTCGACCAGCGCGAGCAGCCGCTCGTCGTGCGCCAGCAGCATGCCGCCGCCCGCGAGGAACCCCTCGATCCATGCCGCTGCCACGGTCGGCGCCGTCCCCGGTGAGAGCGCCAGGCCCAGCAGCCGTGCCGCCTCCTCCTCCGTCAGCCGGCCGTCGTCCAGCAGCAGCCGGGCACACCGGCCGCGGATCAGGCCGGGTATCCGGTCGCGGGCGGTCAGTTCCCGCAGGACGGCGCGCCAGCGCGAGCGCACGCCCCGATGAGGACCTTCCGGGCGTGCCTGTTCCAGAAGTGCCATCGCCCGGTGCACCCCGTCGATATGGCCGCGCATCTCCGCGGCACCGGCGGCGTCCAGCCCGGCGCACGCGGGCGGAAGGCCCACACACACACGCTCGGCCAGCCCCCCGGCGACCTCGGCCAGTGCCGCGGCGTCCGTGCCCCGCACATCGCCGTACCGCAGGGCGCTCACCAGCGCCGGGAGGGCCTGGGCGAGATGCCCGACGTCGGTGTCCAACGCGGCACGGTCCGCCAGTGCGCGCATGACCGGCGGCAGCGCGTCCGGCAAGTCCGCGAGCAGACAGCACTCGGCAAGGGCGGTGATGTCGGCCAGCGCCGTGTTACCGGCAGACCCGGAGGCCCCGGCGGTCCCGGTGGACCCGGCGGTCCCGGTGGCCTCGGTGGACCCGGCGGTCCCGGTGGCCTCGGCTGCCTGCGAGACGGCCTTCGCGGTCGCCGCGCCTGCCACTGTGGTGCCCCACACCCCCGCCTCGGCCGTCCGCACCGACAACTCCGGCTCCCAGCGCAGGCGCCAGCTCTCCCTGAAGGTTCCGGTGCCGACCGTGCGCGACGCGGCGGGGACACCCCAGTCGATGCCGAGCAGCCGCAGCCGGTGCAGCAGGCGGCTGCGGCCCGAGTCGGTCGCCTTCCGCAGGTCGAGGTCCAACTCCCGGTCCGCCGCCGCCGGTTTCAGCCGGAGCGTGCGCTGCTGCCGCGCCAGGTCGCGCTGGAGCGGCACCGCGGGCGCCTCCTCCGGCACCTCCCCCAGCACGTCCCCGACGACCAGCCGGTCCCGCACGAGGGCGAGCGGCACGTCCGAGCCCTCGCAGAGCACGGCACGGATCGCGTCGGTGGTCTCGGTCAGTCCGGCGAGCGGCCTTCCGCGCAGCGCGGCGAGCGACTCGGCGAGCCGGACGGCCTCGATG
Source organism: Streptomyces sp. (assembly GCF_050698815.1). Classification (GTDB taxonomy): domain Bacteria; phylum Actinomycetota; class Actinomycetes; order Streptomycetales; family Streptomycetaceae; genus Streptomyces. The sequence goes on along the minus strand of NZ_JBOHCV010000003.1, from coordinate 3,463 downwards.
ACGTGTGCGGAGGAGACGGGGTAGTCCTCCGCACGCAGCAGGCGCGCCGCCTTCGTCAGCCAGCGCGCCACGGGACGGTCGGGGGCGGCGAAGAGATGCCCGTACCAGCCCGGTGAGTCGATGCCCGCGCCGTAGCCGCTGTGCCGAGCCAGCCGCCGGTTCGTCCAGGGCACCCAGGTGACCTCGGTCTTCGCCTTCGGCAGTCCCTTGAGCGACTGCCGGTCCACCGTGACCGTCATGTTCGCGGTGAGCGCGGGCACGTGCCAGGCACCGCAGACAACAGCGACGTCGTCCTCCCCGAACTCCCGGCACGCTTCCCGCAGCCGCAGCTGCATATGCGCTTCGCGCAGCTGCTCGCGCCGGTGTCCTCCCCCGGTGCCGTACTCCTCCCGCAGGGCCGCCATCGCCGCGCCGAGGACGACGAACGGGGCGTACGGATCGGCCTCTTCCGCGCCCGCGCCGGTGCCAACGCAAGTTCCGGTGCCCGTGCCCGTGCCGCGGTGCTCGACGACGTCCTCCCACCAGCGTTCCGCGTCGTCATGGCCGGCGGTCTCGGCGAGCACGGCGATCGGATCGATGCGCAGCTCCTCGCCGGGCCCCGCCGCCCCCTCCTCCTCGCCGAGGGCCAGCGCGTGCGCGGCCGGCAGGTCGATGAAGCGCACAGGCACCCCGCGGGCCAGCGCCCACCGGATCGCCACCCACTCCGGGGAGAACTCCGCCAGTGGCCAGAACGCCGCCCGGCCGGGCTCGTCGCCGCCCGGCTCGTACTCGGCGTGGGCGAGCAGGGCGACCGGCGGACGCATCCCCTCCGCCCCGGCGAGCGCGACGATGCCGTCCGCCTCCGGCGGCCCTTCGACGAGCAGCACCCGTGGCTCGTACGCCGCCAGGACCGCCCGCACGGCGCGCGCCGATCCCGGCCCGTGATGCCGCACGCCCAGCAGCAGGGGCCCACCGCGGCCCGGACGCCGTTCGCCGGCGGCGCTCACGGGGAGGCCTCCCGGCACGCGCGGTAGAAGTCCTTCCAGCCCTCGCGCTCGCGCACGACCGCCTCCAGGTACTCCTGCCAGGCGACACGGTCCACCGACGGGTCGCGCACCACGGCACTCCGCACACCCGAGGCCACGTCGGCCGCCCGCAGCACGCCGTCCCCGAAATGCGCCGCGAGTGCCATGCCCGCGGTGACGACGGAGATGGCCTCTGCCGTCGAAAGGGTCCCGGAAGAGGACTTGAGCTTTGTGCGGCCGTCCGCCGTCACGCCTTCCCGCAGCTCGCGGAAGACGGTCACCACCCTGCGGATCTCGGCCATGCCGTCGGGCGCGGCGGGCAGGTCGAGGGAGCGGCCGAGCTGGTCGACGCGGCGCGCGACGATGTCGACCTCCGCCTCCGCCGTTTCGGGCAGCGGCAGCACCACGGTGTTGAAGCGGCGGCGCAGCGCGCTCGACAGCTCGTTCACCCCCCGGTCGCGGTCGTTGGCCGTCGCGATCAGGTTGAAGCCGCGTACCGCCTGGATCTCCTCGCCAAGTTCCGGCACGGGCAGCGACTTCTCCGACAGCACGGTGATCAGGCTGTCCTGCACGTCGGCGGGGATACGGGTCAGCTCCTCCACGCGCGCGGTCATACCCTCCGACATCGCCCGCAGCACGGGGCTGGGCACCAAGGCGTCCCGGCTCGGGCCGTGGGCCAGCAGCCGGGCGTAGTTCCACCCGTAGCGCACCGCCTCTTCCGCGGTGCCCGCCGTGCCCTGCACGAGCAGCGTCGAATCGCCGCTGACAGCGGCCGCCAGATGCTCGGAGACCCACGTCTTCGCGGTGCCGGGCACACCGAGGAGCAGCAGCGCCCGGTCCGTCGCCAGTGTGGTGACGGCCACCTCCACGAGGCGGCGCGGCCCCACGTACTTCGGCGTGATCACCGTGCCTCCCCCAGACTTCGTCCGGGAGGTGCCCCCAGGCAGCTCGCCGCCGAGCAGATACGTGGCCACCGCCCACGGCGACAGCCGCCAGCGCTCCGGGCGCGGCCGGTCGTCGGCGGCGGCGAGCGCCCGCAGCTCCGCCGCGAAGGCGTACTCGGCGTGCGGCCGCAGCACCTGCCCGGCCGGCGCGGGACCGGCAGGGTCATCGGCATGGGCCATGCCATGGGCGTCGGCATCGGCACGGGCATCGGTCACAAGTCCCCCTCCACGCACGGTGGATCGATGTGCTTCTCAGCCTGCACCCCGGCACTGACAACGGCCGCACACGCCGGTGCCGGGGCGATTGTCAGTGCCCGCTCGTACGGTCGGGAGCATGACTGGAGAGCGGGTCCGCCGGCCTCCCGGGCCGGAGGCGGCGCGGCAGCGCGCCGAGCGTCGCGCGCAGCGGATCGCCACGGGGGCCACGGAGCTGGAGGAACGTCTCGTCGACCTCCTGCGCGGCGGGCTCGCCGGCGCGGACCGGGACGGCCACCCGGCGTGGGAGGAGACGGCTGCCCGCATGGTCGACGCCCAGGCGCCGGGCCTGGCGTCCCGCATCAGGGAGTTGGGCGCGCTGCCGCCCGGCCAGGACTGGCCGGAGCGGATGCTCTCGGAGTGCGCCCTGCTGCACCTGCTCAACCGGGGTCTGCTGACGTCGGCGAGCCTGCCGGAGCCGCTGGCCGCGACCGTACGGGCCCGGGCGGGCATCACCGTCGACTCGGCGGAGCTGCTGGCGGACGAGGCCGCGTTGGTACGGGACGAATGGCTGGTGATGGCGCAGCGGGACAGCGAGGAGGGACGGCTCACCGCGCACCGCACCTGGCTGTACGGGCGGGCGTCGGGACGTCCCGCGCTGCTGCTGTCCTACGCGATGGCGGGCCGCGTGCCCGAACTCGCCCTCCCGGTGGACCCGGTGGGCTCGGTGCTCGACGCGGAGCTGGCCTTCTACCCGGGTGCCCGGCCGCTGCGTGCCGCGCTGGGCAGGCGGCACGCCGAGCCGGGCACGGGCTTCGTGCCCCCGGGCGGCACCGTGTCCGACGCCCTGGCGGGGTACGGGGCGGCGCTGTGCGACGACCCGTGGCTGGAGAACTGGCCGGCCGTGCTGAGCGAGGTGGTGCCGATACCGGCGGCCCCCGAAGACGAGGACGAGCGCGACGGCGGGGGCGGATGGCAGGTCGCCGACGTCGCCCGGGGGACCCCCGGCCGGGCCGGGAGCTCCGGGGGAGACTCCGCACTTCCCGTCACGCCCGCCACCTCTTCCACAGCCCTGTGGAAACTCGCGTCGATATCGGGCGGTGGACCGGTCACGGTCTTCGGTGAGTGCGGTCACCGCGGATTCACCCCGTACACGGCGTGGAGCGGCGCGGAAGCGGTGCCGCTGTGACGGCGCCCTGGAGGGAGCTCGTCACCGCCGCGCTGCTCGGCACCGACCGGCCCTCTGCCTCCGGGCTCAGCGCGCCGGCGCTGCTGGACGCGGCAGCCGTCGAGACCGTACGGCAGCGGGCGGGGCTGCGG
>NZ_JBOHCV010000002.1:0-4009 GCF_050698815.1 Streptomyces sp. | reverse complement strand
AGCCGGGACCGTGCCCGGTTCCGTACCTGATCCCCCGCCCGCTCCGGCATGCGTCCGCGCATGCCCGATCGGCACCGGCAAGGTCAGCGCGACGATCACGCTACCGTCCGGCAGCTGGACGAATCCGCCTCCAGCCATGATCAAAAACACCCCCGCGAGACTGTTCTGGTGGACCTCCGAGAAGGCCCGTCACATGCATCTAAACGCGATCGGCCGCTGCCCGCCAGGGGGGCAACGGCCGATCATGTTTTGACCTGCAACGATGCAAATTAATTTGTCGAGTGTCTCACCTGAAGGGTGATGGTGCTACCCGAAAGGGGCTGCTTGACGATCTTGATCCGGGTGTTGGTGTCCGGTACGTCGACCCCGGCCGTGGGGTTCGACTTGTACCAGTACGTCCCCTTGTGATCGTCGAAGACCGGAACGCCCGGCTTCGCCTTGACCTTCGCCTCCTTGCCGTCCCTGTGGAGAGTCATCCCGCGTGTGGGATACCAGCTGAAGGGTGAGTCATATGCCTGTATGCGGTTACGCATCAGGGATTCTTCCGACCACTTCTCCGGCTTGGCGTGTGCGTCGACCGGCAGGATCAGACCCTTGCCCGGGTGCGCCGAGACGTTGTTGTCCAGCTGCGATGAGTCCCAGAGCCACAGCAGCAGGCCCTTCTGGTAGCCGTAGCGCTCGACCCAGTCAGGCCGCTCGGTGGCCCAACCGAAGTTGTACGGGCCGTACTTGAGCGCCTTGTCGTAGGAGACGTGATTGCGGTTCTCCGCGATGTAGAACTGCGGGTAGGCCTTCGTGAACGACTCCCCGATACGCGAGAACCCGTCCGCCGCCCAGCCGTTGTCGCTGTCGCCCTCGGCGCCGTCCTCGAACACCGGGGCACCGTCCGCCGTCACCTTGATCGCGTCCGCGGCGAAGCCCTTCTGGGCAACTCCACCGTCCGTCAGATAGCGGAAGCGAACATCAATCTTCTTCCCTGCGAAGTCGTCCAGCGGGTAGGAGAGATCGAGGTAGGACTTCGAGACGCCGTGCAGTGCGGGCTGGTCGCTGCCGTCCCGCGGGATGGGCTTGCCGTCGGCCGTTCCGTCGACCGGCCGCCAGTTCTCGCCGCCGTCCTCGGACACCTCGGTGTAGAGGTAGTCGTAGTTCTCCTCGATGTCCCACCAGCCCTTGAGGTCCAGCGAGGCCGTGGACTTGCCGGTCAGGTCGAGCGGACGGCTGAGGGTGTTGCGCAGGTCGTCACCGCTGCCGCTCCACCACTGCTTCGCACCCTCCGCGGGCTTGGTGATGGTGGTGGTGACGTCCTTCTTCGGCAACTCGACGATGACGGCCTGCTTGTGCTTCGTCTGGTACGAGTGGGTGCCCAGGGTGTGCGTGGACTTCGTGGCCGCCTTCGCCCTGTCGTAGTCCAGCCAGCCCATCTGCAACTTGTCCCAGGCGCTCATGTCGCCGGCCGAGTCGCCGATGGCGTCCTTGCCCTTGTTGAGCCAGGAGCCCACGGACATGATCGACCAGAACCCGACCGAGTTCTCACCCTGGCCGCTGGTGTCGTAGTGGTCGGGCAGGCCCAGGTCGTGGCCGTACTCGTGGGCGAAGACGCCCAGTCCGCCGTTCTCCGGCTGCGCCGTGTAGTCGCCGACCCAGATTCCGGTGTCACCGATCTCGGTGCCGCCCGCCTTGTTCTGGTCCGGGCCGGTCCGGCCGGCGTCGCTGCCGTACGCGTACCAGCGGTGCGCCCAGATCGCGTTCTCGCCCTCGGCGCCGCCGCCCGCCGACTCGTCCTCGCCCGCGTGCACGAACTGGAAGTGGTCGATGTAGCCGTCCGACTCGTTGAAGTCGCCGTCCTGGTCGAAGTCGTAGCGGTCCCACTTGTCGTAGGCGGCGAGCTGGGTCTTGATCTCTTCGTCGCTCTGCCCGGCCGCCTTCTGGTCCGCGACCCACTGGTTGACGCCGTCGCGCACCGCGTCCCAGACGGTCGGGCAGTTGCTGCTGCCGCAGTAGTTGGAGCCGTACCGGGCCTCGTTGTAGTCGACCTTGACCCAGTCGGAGACCGTGCCGTCGACCGAGTAACGGCCCGAGGACTGCCTCTCGTAGTAGCTCTTGACGGAGTCCTTGGAGCTTTCGGAGAAGTAGGTGTCCTGGAAGTGCTCCCGGTTGAAGTCCTTCTTCCAGAACGTGGAGTTGTCCTTCTTGCGGTCCGGCGCCGGGATTTTGTTGTGCACCGGGCCGGGGGTGCCGCCGTACTCCTCGTTGATCTTGTCGCCGAACTCGAGCAGGATCGTGAAGATCTTGTCCGTCTTCTCGCGGGCCAGCTCGACGTACTTGCCGTCGTCGAGCTTCACCACCTTCGAGCCCTTACGGGTGACCACCTTGGCGTCGCCCCGGGCCACCTTCTGCAGCGCCGCCTGCCGCTGCTTGTCCCGCTGCTTGTCGAACGGGCCCTTGAGGTTGTCCTCGCTCTGCTGCGCACCCGGCTGCACCTGTTCCGCCTGCGGCGCCGGACGAGCCTGCGCCGATGACGCGGGTATCAGAGCGGTCGCGCCGAGTGCGGCGATGGCGGTTGCCAGCACCGCCGCTCTCGATCTCCTGGATCTCGGTCTGCCGTTCACCTCTGGGGTGCCCCCTGCGTGTGAGTGTGATGTGACAGGAGGTATTCGACCGTAACGGAGGGAGAAAAGACAGACCCTGATGAGGAGATTCCAGCGGCGTGCACAAGTCGCCTCGCGTGTCCGCCCGTTGAGACGGCGCAGACGGCGTGCGACTGTGCGCCCCCTGTGCAACAGCGGCGTGGGTGAGGTCACGCTTGCCGGGCTGTCCGCCCGGGCATGCCGACCGTAGAGTCGTTCGACGAGCGCACGAGCACGCCCGCGTGGCGATGCCCCCGTTGCGCCGAGCCGATCGACCGGCCCCACCCCCGACACGTCTCCCGAGGACGGATCACGCCATGCCGCGTCCGACCCCCGCACAGTTCGCCTACGGTTCGGTCACCGTCATCTGCTCGACCCTCGCCATGCTCTTGCTCTCACGGGCTCCATCGGGGCCCGGAGTAGCGGTGATCGCAGTGGTCGCACTCGTGCTCGGCGTGCTGGTGGCTCTCACCGCGCCCGGCACTTCCAAGGCCCGCCGCGTACGTACGGCCTCGGGCGCCCGGCAGGCCCCGGCGCACACTCCGGCCGTCACCGCCAGGTCCCGTGTGCACGCCCGGCACGAGGCGGCGGCGCCCGCTGTGGCCGGACGTCCGGCACAGTCCGCGCGACGCGTGGCTGAGCCGTCTCTGCGGCACTGAGGCCCGCAGCCTGCGGCCCTGCGCAGCGAAGGGGTTCCGGGCGGGATGCGTGAAGTGCCGCCCGTCTTCTGCGAGTTGCGCCGACGGCGACAGCTCACCGGTCGCCGGCTCGCCGGTCAGTCGGTCGCGACGACCACCGTTTTGGCCGCCTTGTCGTGCAGACACTGCCGGTAGGGCTTGTCCCAGGTGCAGAACAGCACGTTCGCCAGCCAGAAGATGAAGCCCACACAGGGCACCAGCGGCGGCACGTGGTAGACGAGCGTACGGATCCAGCCGGGCATTCCCCGCGGAACCGCACCGTCCGAGAGCAGCGCGACGCGGATCTTCATGAGCTTCTTCCCGATCGTCTGACCGGAGTTGGTCAGCATGAGGCCCTCGTAGATCAGGTAGACGAGCGTGTAGATGCCTTGCTGGGCGTACGTACCTCCGCTGTCTCCCGACTCCCAGTCCCCCTCCCAGTCCCCTTGTGCCAGCCACATGATGAGGCCGATCGGGATGCCGATGATCAGCGCGTCGATGATCCGCGCCAGCAGCCGCTTGCCCCGGGAGGCGAGCGGCGGCATGCCCGCGAGGGGGTCGGCCGCGCCGGTGCTGTCTCCGTACGGATTGCTGGCGTACGGGCCGCTGTCGGGCGGGCCGTACGGGCCGCCGCCGTACGGGTCGGCTCCTGATCCCGAGCCGCCGGGCGGTGGAGGCGGGCTGCCGTAAGGGCCGCCGCCGTAC
>NZ_JBOHCV010000001.1:0-10330 GCF_050698815.1 Streptomyces sp. | reverse complement strand
CCGCGGGACCACCGCGGGGCGTCAGTCCCCGGCTGTGGCCACGGCAGCCGTCGTCGTGGCCGGCACGGTGGCGGCCTCTCCGGCGGCGCGTGCGGCGTCCCGTACGGCGCCTGCCACGGCACCGGAGACCTTCTCGTTGAAGACGCTGGGGATGATGTAGTTCGCGTTCAGCTCGTCCTCCAGCACCACGTCCGCCAGTGCCTGCGCGGCGGCCAGCATCATCTCGCCGGTGACGTTGCGCGCGTGCGCGTCCAGGAGACCGCGGAAGACGCCGGGGAAGACCAGCACGTTGTTGATCTGGTTCGGGAAGTCGGAGCGGCCGGTGGCGACCACCGAGGCGGTCTCCCGCGCCACGGCCGGGTCGACCTCGGGGTCGGGGTTGGCGAGCGCGAACACGATCGCGCCCTTCGCCATCCGCGCCACGTCGGCCCCGTCCAGCACGTTCGGCGCGGAGACGCCGATGAAGACGTCGGCGCCGACGACGGCTTCCTTCAGCGTCCCGGTGACACCCTCGGGGTTGGTGTTCTCGGCCACCCAGTGCAGCGGCGTGCCCTCGGCGGCCTCGACCAGGTCGTCGCGGTCCGCGTGCACCACACCGTGGATGTCGGCGACGACGGCGTGCTTGACGCCCGCCTCCAGCAGCAGCTTCAGGATGGCCGTGCCGGCCGCACCGGCACCCGACATGACGACCCGGATGTCCTCGATCCGCTTGTTCACCACGCGCAGGGCGTTGTGGAGCGAGGCGAGCACCACGATGGCCGTGCCGTGCTGGTCGTCGTGGAAGACGGGGATGTCGACGGCCTCGCGCAGCCGGGCCTCGATCTCGAAGCAGCGGGGTGCGGAGATGTCCTCGAGGTTGATCCCGGCGAAGCCGGGGGCGAGCGCCCGTACGATCTCCACGATCATGTCGGTGTCCTGGGTGTCCAGGCAGATCGGCCAGGCGTCGATCCCCGCGAACCGCTTGAAGAGGGCGGCCTTGCCCTCCATCACGGGCAGCGCCGCCTGCGGGCCGATGTTGCCCAGGCCGAGCACGGCGGAGCCGTCGGTGACCACGGCCACGCTGTTCCGCTTGATCGTCAGGCGGCGGGCGTCCTCGGGGTGTTCCGCGATCTGGGTGCACACGCGTGCCACGCCCGGCGTGTAGACCATGGAGAGGTCGTCACGATTGCGAATGGGGTGCTTGGACGACATCTCGATCTTGCCGCCGAGGTGCATCAGGAACGTACGGTCCGAGACCTTGCCCAGCGCCACACCTTCGATGCCGCGCAGCTTGTCCACGATCTCGTCCGCGTGCGACGTCGAGGAGGCCGCGATCGTGACGTCTATGCGGAGCCGTTCGTGGCCGGACGCGGTGACGTCGAGGCCGGTGACCGAACCGCCCGACGACTCCACGACCGTGGTGATCTGACTGACCGCTGTCCCGCCTGCGGGGACCTCCAAACGGACGGTCATCGAGTACGAGACGCTTGGCGCCGAGCTCATTGCCGACTTCCCTCTGCTTTCCCTTGTCGCGTTGTGCCGCACACCGACCCGCAGCGCAGAAGTATCGGCGGCTGGGGATCGGTCACGTCAACAGATCGTCCCACCTACCCTCCGGTACGCGTAACGGCAGCGGATTCCTCAGCCGTCGGGACAGCGGACACGGAAAGAGCTTTCCACGGTACGAGAGGTGCGCGAGCGGCCCTTCCCCGCCCCCGCCTACGGGCCCGTCTCCCGCCCCGGCGCGAATGATGTGTCTACGCCGCAAATCACACGAAAGCATCCGATCCCGTCCTAGGATCGCCCCGCACACGCCACATGCACACAGGGAGACCAGGGATGGCTCAGGGCACGGTCAAGTGGTTCAACGCCGAGAAGGGCTACGGCTTCATCGCCCAGGAGGACGGCGGCCCGGACGTATTCGTCCACTACAGCTCGATCAACGGTGACGGCTACCGCAGTCTGCAGGACACCCAGCGCGTCGAGTTCGAGATCGCGGAGGGCCGGAAGGGGCCACAGGCAGAAGGGGTTCGCGTCATCAGCTGACCAGCGGGGACGCGAACCCCTCGACGCAAACTCGCACAGGTCAGGAACAGACACTCACGCAGACAGACAGAGCTCACAGAGCTCCGAAGACTTGGGTGACACCGACCCGCCAGCTCGCCTCGCGGCAAGTGGTCGCTCGTAGCGACAATGGTTGGGCCCGGGGGCATGGATCGGGCCGGTGCCACATCCAGGCTAACAAACAGCCCCCGGGACGCCATTCGCCTTCCCCCGGCGGCCGTCCGACGTCAATCTCTCAGCAGGTACGGCACCCCGCTCGCGTCCGGCAGGTCCAGGGCGCCGGACAGCACCGTCAGCCGCTGCGTCGCCCGCGTCAGGGCCACGTACAACACCCGCAGACCCGCCGGTGACTCTCCTCCGAAGAGGCCGTCCCGGGTGGTGGCGGGGCTCCCCCCGGCGTCACCGGGGGGAGCCCCGGCGGCGATCTCCGCCGGTGAGACGACCACTGCCGCGTCGTACTCAAGTCCCTTCGCCTCAAGGCTGCCCAGCGGCACGACACGGTCGCCCAGCCCCGCCAGCCACTGCCGTGCCTCGGCCCGCCGGCCCATCGGGACCACGACACCGACCGTGCCGTCCACCTCGTCCAACGCCCGCTGTGCCTCTGCCCGTACCGCCGCACCCGTCTCACCGCGCGCCACGGCGAAACGCGGCACCAGGCCCGTCGAGCGGACCGCCTTCGGCGGCACCGCCCCCGGCATCGCCAGCGCCAGCACCCGGTCGGCGAGTTCGGCGATCTCGGCGGGGTTGCGGTAGTTGACGGTCAGTTCGAAGCGGCGGCGGGGTCTGCTGCCCAGCGCCTCGGTGCGTGCCTCGGCCGCCTCCTCCGGATCGGACCAGGAGCTCTGCGCCGGGTCGCCGACGACCGTCCAGGTGGCGTGCCGGCCGCGGCGGCCGACCATCCGCCACTGCATGGGTGTCAGGTCCTGCGCCTCGTCCACGATGACGTGCGCGTAGTCCGTACGTTCCTCCGGCTCCCCCGCCACGGCCCGGTCCCGGGACCGCGACCGCCCCGGCTGCCGGTCGGCCGCCGTGGTCAGCTCCTCCAGTCCGGTGAGCGCGTCCACGGGGTCTCCGAACCGCTCCCGCCGGCGGGGCCGTGCGGGTGTACCCAGCAGCACCCGCAACTCGTCCAGCAGCGCCACGTCGTGCACGGACAGCGGGCCTTCTCCCGCCGCGTCGAGCCGCCCGAGGGACTGCGCCAGCGGGCGGACCTCGGCGGCCTTGAGCAGCCGCCCGCGTCCGCGTCCCCGGTGCCCGCCCCCTGAACGACCGGAACCGCCGGAACCGGCGGACCAGCGCATCAGCAGGTCCTCGTCGGCGAGTGCGGCCAGCACCCGACGCGGCGTCAGCTCGGGCCACCACGCGTCCAGGAAGGCGAGGAAGCCGTCCTCGGCGGCGATGTCCTCGTCGAACCCCTCGCGCGCCTCGGCCGCCAGTTCCGGGTCCGGGTAGCGCCGGCCGGCGCCGGACTTCTCCCACAGCGCGTCCAGCAGGAACTTCCGCGCGCGCGGGCGCATCAGGTTGACCGGTGCGGTCCCGCTGAGCACCTGCGCCCGGATGCGGCGCAGTTCGCCGGCGTCCAGCTCGACCCGGTTGCGGAAGGCGACCACCCGCAGCACGTCCGGCACCTCGCCCAGCTCCAGCGCGCCCCGCGCCGCCCTGCGCAGCACCTTCGCCATCCGCGCCGCCCCCTTGACGCGGGCGACGCTCTGTTCGTCGTACGTGGTCGCCTCCGCGCCCTCCACCAGCGCGCCGAGTGAACGGATCGCCACCTGCCCCTCCTCGCCGAGCGAGGGCAGCACGCCCTCGGTGTAGGAGACCAGCAGCGGTGTCGGGCTGACGACGAGAATGCCGCCCGCGTAGCGGCGTCTGTCCTGGTAGAGCAGATAGGCGGCGCGGTGCAGCGCGACGGCGGTCTTGCCCGTGCCCGGGCCGCCCTCGACCTCGGTGACCGAGGCGGCGGGAGCGCGGATGACGAGGTCCTGTTCGGCCTGGATGGAGGAGACGATGTCCCGCATCGCGTGACCGCGCGCCTGCCCCAGCGCCGCCATCAAAGCGCCGTCCCCGATGACGGGCAGGTCGGCACCGCCGAGCCGGGCGGTCAGTTCGGGGCGCAGCAGATCGTCCTCGACGCCGAGCACCTGACGCCCCTTGCTGCGGATGACGCGGCGCCGTACGACCCGGCCGGGCGCGACGGGGGTCGCACGGTAGAACGGCGCGGCGGCCGGCGCCCGCCAGTCGATGACCAGCGGCGTGTAGTCGGCGTCCAGCACACCGATCCGGCCGATGTGCAGGGTCTCCGCGATGTCGGCGGTGCCGTCCGCGCGTACCGCGCCGTCGGCGGGCTCGACGGAGGTGTACGCGCCGTCCGCGCCCCTGGTGCCGTCCGCGCCCGGCAGCAGGTCGACGCGCCCGAAGAGGAAGTCCTCGAACTCGCTGTTGAGCCGGTTGAGATGCATCCCCGCGCGGAAGACCTGCGCGTCGCGTTCGGCGAGCGCGCCGGGGGTGCCCACCTGTGCCCGTTTCGAGGCGTCGTCCATCAGGAACTCGGCCTCATGGATCTTCTCCTCGAGCCTGCGGTACACCTCGTCGAGGTGTACCTGCTCTCCGCGGATCTCCCGCTCCCGGACACTGTCGTGCTGTGCTGCCAATGCCGCGGTCCCCCTTCTGCTGTGCTCTTCCGCTGTGTTCTTCCGCTGTGCTGCTGCCGGGCCGCCGCTTCAGACCCGTGCGGGCATGGGGCAGCCGTCAACCGTACGCGGCCGACGGGGCCCGGCGCACCTGCCGCGACGTGGAAGGTGCTTAAAGGAGTAACCGTGCACAGGCGGGGCAGACACTGTCTTCCGGTAACCGGAACAAGACCGGATACCGGATTCAACGGGAGGGGACACGATGACATCGCCTCAGGGGTGGGACCAGGCGCACACCGGAGCGGGCGGGATGGGACCGGGGCAGCCCCAAGGGCCGCCGCGGAACGGCTTCGGTATCGCCGCGCTCACCCTCGGACTGATCGGCGGGGTGCTGTTCTGGACCATTCTGGGCGGGCTCCTGCTGGGCCTGCTGGCCGTGATCTTCGGCATCCTCGGCTTCCGCCGGGGCAAGCGCGGCCAGGCGACGAACGGCACGCTGGCGATAGTCGGCGCGGTCATCGGCGGCCTCGCGCTCATCGCCTCGGCGGTCGTCGCCGCGGTCGGGCTGTCGCTGGTGAACTCCGGCGAGTTCGACAACCTCGAGGACTGCGTCAGGAACGCCCAGACCCAGGCCGAGGAGCGCAAGTGCCAGGACGACTTCGCGGACAGCTGGCTGGGGTGACCCCTCAGCCGGCGCTGTCCGCGGCGTCCGCCGCGTCCACCGAGGTGGGGTCGAGGGCCAGCCGGTAGCCCCGTTTGACGACCGTCTGGATCAGTTCCCGGGCGCCCAGGGCGACCCGTAGCCGTGCCATGGCCGTCTCCACCGCGTGCTCGTCGCTGCCGGCACCCGGCAGGGCCCGCAGCAGGTCGGCCCGGGACACCACCCAGCCGGGCCGGCGTGCGAGCGCCCGCAGCAGCGCCATGCCCGCGGGCGGCACCGTGCGCAGCTCGCCGTCGACGACGACCGCCCGCCCCCGGATCCCGACCCGGTGCCCGGCGACCGGCAACACCTTCACCCGGCCCGGCAGTTCGACGCACAGCAGCTGTACGAGCGGGCCCAGCCGGAAGCGTTCCGGCTGGACCGTCGGCACCTCGAAGTCCTCCAGCGGCAGCGCCGTGACCGGCCCCACGCACGCCACCAGCACGTCCTGCCGCAGCGCCGCCAGCAGCTCGTCCCGTACGCCGCGCAGCTCCGCCCGGGCCAGCAGTGACGCGGCCGCGGGCGCGCTGGTGAAGGCGAGGGCGTCGACGCCGCGCGCCAGCGTCGCGTCGATCAGCCGGTCGACCGGCCCGATGTCCTCCGGCGGCATCCACCGGTAGACCGGCACCCCGACGACCTCCGCGCCGGCCTCCCGCAGTGACTCCACGAACCCGGGCAGCGGTTCCCCGTGCAACTGAAGCGCGATGCGCCGGCCCGCCACTCCCTGCGCCAGCAGCCGGTCCAGTACCTCGGCCATCGACTCCGACGCCGGCGACCAGTGCTCCCTCAGCCCGGCCGCCCGGATGGCGCCGCGCACCTTCGGGCCGCGGGCGAGCAGCTCGACCTCGCCCAGCCGCGCCCGCAGCCCGGCACCGGCCCCCCAGCCCTCCGCGGCCTCGATCCAGCCGCGGAAGCCGATGGCCGTCGTGGCGATCACGATGTCCGGGGCGTTCTCGATCAGCGCCCTGGTGGCGGCGAGGAGTTCGCTGTCGTCCGCGAGCGGCACGATGCGCAGGGCCGGCGCGTGCATCACCTCGGCGCCGCGCCGCTCCAGCAGGGCGCCCAGCTCCTCGGCACGGCGCGCGGCCGTGAGCCCCACCGTGAACCCGGCGAGGGGCTTCACCCGCTCTTCTGGTTCCGCTTGCCGCATGTGTCTGTTCGCTCCGCCCGTTTTCCTGCTCGTACGAAGAACCGAGCCTGTCAACCGCGCATGACAGGCTCGGTTCCCCGGGGTTTCCCGGCTGTTACGCGATTCGTCGCCTTCGCTCACACGTCGGCGTACGCGGGCTGCGGCGCCCGCTCCGGCGCCGCCGCCGGAACGCGTGCACGCCGCAGGTACACGGCCCAGGTCACGCCCCCGCACACCCCGTAGCAGACCAGGAAGGTGAGGTATGCGGCCGTCCCGGTCCCCAGCGTCTCAAAGGACTGGCGAAAGGCGAGGTTGATGCCGAGCCCGCCGAGCGCGCCGACCGCCCCGATCAGGCCCATCGCCGCGCCCGACAGCCGCCGCCCGCAGGCCGCGGCGCTCTCGCCGGTCATGCCGCGGGCCACCGCCTTGGCCTGGAAGATCGCCGGGATCATCCGGTACGTGGAGCCGTTGCCCAGTCCGCTCAGCACGAACAGCGCGGTGAAGCCGGCCAGGAAGACCGGCAGCGACCCGCTCAGCGAGGCCGCGAGCACCGCCGTCGTCGCCGCCCCCATCGCGGCGAAGGTCCACAGCGTGATCCGGGCACCGCCCCAGCGGTCGGCCAGCCGGCCGCCCACCGGCCTGATGAGCGATCCGAGCAGCGGTCCGAGGAAGGTGAGGGACGCGGCCTGCAGGGGCGTACGGGCGAACTGCGTCTGCAGCACCAGCCCGAAGGCGAAGCTGTAGCCGATGAAGGAGCCGAAGGTGCCGACGTAGAGGAGGGACACGATCCAGGTGTGCGGGTCCCGGGCCGCTTCCCGCGCCGCCCCGGCGTCGTTGCGTACGGGCGCCAGGTTGTCCATCCACAGTGCGGCGCACACGGCGGCGAGCACGATCAGGGGGATGTAGAGGCCCAGCAGGATGCGCGGGTGCCCGGCCCCGGCCGTACCGATCACCGCGAGCCCGGCCAGTTGCACCGCGGGCACGCCCACGTTGCCGCCGCCGGCGTTGACGCCGAGGGCCCAGCCCTTGCGGCGCAGCGGGAAGAAGGAGTTGATGTTCGTCATGGAGGAGGCGAAGTTGCCGCCGCCGACGCCGGTGAGCAGGGCGACGACCAGGAACGTCGCGTACGACGTCCCCGGCTCCATCACCCACCACGCCGCCACCGTCGGCACGAGCAGTAGCGACGCGCTGATCACGGTCCAGTTGCGGCCGCCGAAGCGGGCCACGGCGAAGGTGTAGGGCACGCGGGCCACCGCACCGACCAGGGTGGCCATCGAGATGAGGACGAACTTCCCGGCCGGGTCGATGCCGTACTCCGGTCCCATGAACAGCACCATGACCGACCACAGCGTCCACACCGAGAAGCCGATGTGCTCGGCCAGCACGGACAGCACCAGATTGCGGTGTGCGACGCGCTGTCCGCCCGCCCGCCAGAACGCCTCGTCCTCGGGATCCCACTGCTGGATCCAGCGGCCCCTCTCACGGGTGGTCACAGCGCCTCCATGGATTTCGGGTGTCATGCCTGGTCGTCCCACCCGACGCTAGGGACGGCTCGTTTCGGCGCGGTGCCGCGATGTGTCCCCTGCGCAACCTTGCTCTCACCCTGCGCGGGGCGTGCCGGTGAGCGCCAGGTCGGCCTCCGGCAGCCAGCCGTACGGGCGCGGTACGAGCCACCCCTCCTGAGCGGCGAGGTCACCAGCGGCCTCGCGCAGCGCCCGCAGGCCGGGGTGCCGCAGGCCCCGGCGCCAGACCAGGGAGACCGGGGAGAGCGGCACCGGGTCGGTGAGCAGGCGCAGGGTCATGCCGGGGACGCCGGTGAAGACCTCGCTGGCCAGCACCGACCAGCCGTGCTTGCGTACGAGCCTGGCGAACTCCGCCTCACCCTCGATCTTCGGGAAGGGCGCGGCCAGTTCGATGCCGCGTCCGGTGAAGAGGGAGCGGGCGTAGTCGGTCCACTCGGTCGTGCCGGCGTTGCCCGCACCCGCGTAGAGGGTTTCACCGGCGAGGGCGGACAGCGGCACCTCGGGGAGCCGGGCAAGGGGGTGGGCCGCGGGGAGCAGTACGGCCACCCGCTCGTGCCGCACCAGGCGGTGTCCGAGGCCGGAACGGACCATGGCGGCCAGCCCGGCGACCCGGCCGAAGGAGACGTCGAGCCGGCCGGCGGCGATGTCCTCGGCCGCGCCCGCCAGTCCGCTGTGGAAGCGGGCGACGAACTCCACGCCGGGCGCGCGGCGTCGCGCCTCCTCCAGCACGAGCTGTCCCGTGCTGACGGGTGCCGCGACGTCGACGCTCAGCGGGCGGTCGTCCTCCCGTGCGAAGGCGGCGGCCAGTTCGTCCTGCGCCGCGAGCACGCGGCGGGCGTACGGGAGCAGCCGCTCACCGGCGGGGGTGAGGGTGACCTGCCGGGTGGAGCGGAGGAAGAGGGTGGCGTCCAGCTCCCGTTCCAGGCGGCGGATGTCGCGGCTCAGCGCCTGCTGGGCCAGGAACAGGCGGGCGGCGGCGCGGGTGAAGTGCAGTTCCTCGGCCACGGCGAGGAAGGCACGCAGCAGCCGGGGCTCCAGGTCGCGGTCGCGGGGCATCCGGCGACACTAACGACTTGGTGCAGGTCGTGACCCGGCGACATCGACAACCCAGCCGCGTCAATGGGCGTCGAAAGGGTGTTGGACGCTTTCGGGCGGGCACGGTGAGGGTGGCCGCATGACCCGCGCGCCGACAAGACCTCGCCGATTCGCCCCGTACGCACGGCTGTTCGCCGTACCCGGCGCGGGCGCCTTCACGGCCGGCAGCCTGCTCGCCCGGCTTCCCATGGGGATGTTCACCGTCTCCGCCGTGATCATGATCGCGGGTACGCGCGGCTCGTACGCCCTCGCCGGGGCCGTGACCGCGACCGGGCTGGCCGCGACCGGGGGCGTCGGACCGCTGACGGCGCGGCTGGTCGACCGGCACGGGCAGGCGCGGACCGCCCTGCCCGCGACCGTGGTCGCGGTGGCCGGATCGCTGTCGCTGGCGGCCTGCGTACGGTACGGGGGGCCGGACTGGACGCTGTTCGTCTCCTACGCGGCGACCGCCACCACGCCCAACACCGGCGGCATGTCACGGGCCCGCTGGGCGCACCTCTTCCGCTCCGACCCGGCCGCCCGGCACGCCGCCAACTCCTTCGAGCAGGCGGCCGACGAGCTGTGCTTCATGGCCGGCCCGGTGCTCGCGGCGTTCCTGTGCACCGCGTTCTTCCCGGAGCTGGGGACGCTGCTCGGAGCAGTGCTCCTGCTCACCGGCATGCTCCTCTTCACCGGACAGCGCCGGACCGAGCCACCACTCGTACGGGCGAGCGGTGACCGTACCGCCGCACCGCTCCGCTTGCGCCGCCTGCTTCCGCTGCTGGTCGCCTTCGTCTGCACCGGTGCCGTGTTCGGCTCGATGGAGGTGGCGACGGTCGCCTTCGCCGACGGGCGCGGTCAGCAGGCGACGGCCGGCGCGGTGCTCGCCTGCCAGGCGGCGGGCTCCGCGGCAGCCGGGCTGTTCCTGGGCACCCTCCGGCTGCCCGGCGGCCCGCTCCCCCGCCGCTTCGCGCTGTGCGTGTCCGCGATGGCCGTCCTCTCGCCGCTGCCGCTGCTCGCGGCCGGCACGGGGAGCCTGCCCGCGCTGGCCGCGGCACTCCTCATCGCCGGGATGGGGACGGCGCCGACGATGGTGACGGGCATGACGCTGATCCAGGAGACCGTCCCGGCGGCCAGGCTGAACGAGGGCATGACGCTGGCCGTCACGGCGTTGCTGACCGGCATCGCGACCGGCGCGGCAGCCGGTGGCTGGGCGGCGGAACAGCTGCCG